>DASVNL010000740.1:0-8475 GCA_036383875.1 Thermoanaerobaculia bacterium | reverse complement strand
ATGATCTGATGTTGTAGGACGAGGAACACCACGACGCCGGCGACGATGAAGATCACCGTCTTGAGCGGTGGGTTTCGCGATTCTTCTTCAGTCGGAAGTTCCTGCAGCATCCTTCACCCGCGTGTCGACGGCGACCCAGTTCAGCTCCCAGGTCTTGCCGCCATCATCAGAGAACGACTGCTCGAAGCGGCACGTGTCGGCGTTCGTCTTGATGACGAACCGTACCAGAATCGCGCGCTCGCCGAGGCGCTCTTGTGCGTAGAACTCGCCGCGGTCGCCGTTGAATTGACCGATGGTCGGCGTCGTCAGAACGCCGTCAGCGAGGTTCGCGAAGTTGAGGCTCCACTGCTTCGCCTTCGGGTTGTACAACCGCAGGCTGATCCCGACGAAGCCGTCCGCCACGAGCTCGACGATGTTCCCGCGGCCGTTCGCGACCGGACGCACGACCGTCGTGCCGTTCATCTCCACCCACGTCGTCGAGCCGCTGAGCGGTTTCACGAGGCGACGCACGTGCGTCTTCCACGTGCCGATCTCGAAGTCGAAGTCGTGTTGTCCGTCGCTCTCCTGCGCGAGCGTGGGGAGCAAGGGGAGAAGGAGCGTCGCAACGAGCAGAGTCTTGAGCATCATGCCCGCTACGATGGCCGCGGGAGTGGTCTGCCTTCAATGGCCAATTTGCGCCATGACGGCATGACCACTCAGCGATCGCGGTCGAGGACGAAGTCGAGCGCGAACTCCAGCGCTTCCTTCGCTTCGCCGCCGGCGAACGGCTCGAGGGCCATGCGCGCGCGGTTCGCGTAGTCGCGGGCGATCTCGCGGGTCTGCTCGAGCGTCTCGTAGCGATTCACGATCGCGAGAATTTCCGCCGGGTCGACGCCGTCGAACGACTTGCGCGTCACGACGCGCGTGATGATCTCGCGCTCGCGCGGCGTGGCGACGGGCATCGCGAGAATCAGAGGCAAGGTCATCTTGCCTTCTTTGAGATCCGAGAGTGCGGGCTTGCCGAGGACTTCGGTGCTCGACGTGAAGTCGAGGAGGTCGTCGACGAGCTGGAAGCAGATACCGAGGTTGAAGCCGTAGTTGAAGAGCGACGCGGCGTGCGACTCGGGCATGTCGACGAGATACGCGGGGATGCGGCACGTCGCGCCGAACAGCGCCGCCGTCTTGCGTCGCACGATTTCGAAGTAGTCCTCGACGGAGAGGTCGGCGCGGCCGTTCTGTTCCGTGCCGAGGATCTCGCCTTCGATCATCTTGATCGTCGCATCCGACAGTAGCCGCAGGATCTCGAGGTTCCCCTCGGCCAGGGCCATCGCCATCGAGTGCATGAAGATGTAGTCGCCGACCAGAACGGTGAGGTTGTTGCCCCAGCCGTAGTTGATCGACTTGCGACCGCGGCGGACGTCCGCCTCGTCGATGATGTCGTCGTGGATGAGCGTCGCCGTGTGGATGAACTCTACGACCGACGCGTAGACCACGTCACGGCGTCCGTCGTAGCGAAGCATGTTCGACACGAGGAGCAGCAGGGCAGGGCGGAGACGCTTTCCACCGCCGCCGAGGATGTGCTCGCCGACGTCGCGGATCGTGGCGATCTGGGACTTGAAATTGCGGCGCAGCTCCTCTTCCACGAGCTCGAGCTTCGGGGCGATCAGGTCGAGAAGACGCTCGGCGTAAGCCGTCTGCCCGTTGAGAGTTCGAGGCGCTGTCACGTCACGAAGGATAGTCGATAGCGCGTTCTGCGCTCAACCGCGATAGTTGGTGAACTGCAGCGGAATCCCGTAGTCGCCGCCCTTCACCACCGCCATCGCGCGCTGCAGGTCGTCTTTGCTGCGTCCGACCACGCGCACCTGGTCCGCCTGAATCGACGCCTGGACCTTCAGCTTCGCGTCTTTGATCGCCTTCACGATGGCCTTCGCCTTGTCGCTCTCGATGCCCTGCACGATCTTCGCGCGCTGGCGCACCGTGCCCATCGACGCGTCTTCGAGCTTGTCGTACTCGAGCGCCTTCAGCGACACCTGACGCTTCACCAGCCGCGACTCCAGGATGTCCTTCACGCTGCGAAGTTTCCCTTCGTCGTCGCTGATCAGAATGATCTCTTCGGCCGTCAGCTCGATCGAGCTCTTGCTGCCTTTGAAATCGAAGCGCTGCGCGAGCTCCTTCTGAGCCTGCTGCACGGCGTTCGCGACTTCCTGCGAATCGGTTTTCGAGACGATGTCGAACGAGAATTCCTGCGCCATAGTTACTTCGGCGGACGGAGGGCCGTCCGCCGCTCCACATCGATTTAGTCCGCGCGGATGACCTGGACGCCTGCCGGGGGTGTGAACCGGAAAGTGTCGGCCGTCGCGGCGCGGCGATGATATCCCGAGAACTCGAACGACGTCTGGTTGCCGTCGCGGTCGACGTAGTCGATGCGCGAAATCAGATGCGTCGACGGCGCGATGGTGACCGTGACGGTGCGCATCACCGATGACTTGTCGCGCGGCTGCAGCGTCGTGACGACGGCGCCGTTCTTGTTCGCCTGCTTGACCGTGAACGCTTTGTCGCGCGCGGCGGCGTCGCCGAGGAGCAGGAAGGGGAGCTCACGCTTGCGCGCTTCGTTCACGCGACCGACGGTGACTTGCTTGTCCGACGGAACGTAGAACCACGAGCTCGCGCCGTCGAAGATGAATTCTTTCTTTTCGGGCGACGCGTACGACCAGCGCATGCGCGGAAGATCGCCGAACACGACCGAGCCTTTTTCGATCTGACTGGTCTTGAAGCCCTTGGCGGTGAAGCGATGCGTGAAGCTCGCCTCCATGCCCGACATCGCGGCGGCCGCGCGGTCGAGCTCGATGGGTGCTGCCTGAAGCGTACTGGCTGCAATCACAACTGCAGCAATGAGAGAAAAGCGTTTCAAAGTAAGACCTCCGTTGAGGTTGTTTCGCAACCTGTGCGCCAGCTTCGACGAAACATCGAGGGGGAAGGTCGCAAGGAGGCTATGCCATCCAGCGCTGCCGGCCGTGCCGGCTACAATTTCTCGACTTCGATCGAAACGATCGCGCTGTTGACAACAAAGATGCGATCGTTTTTCGTCCGGTCGTCGGGGAAGAGGAAAAAGCCGTTGCGCTCGGGGTTGTAGTGCGCGGTCCCGCGGATGACCTCGCCGTCGTTGAACTCGACCGCGATCTGCATTCCGCTGGCGGGCTCGAGCGCGTCATCCTCGACGAGTCGCGGGATGAACACCGCCTTCAGCGCCGAGAACGGTACTTCGGCCTCTTCGCCATCGTCGCGGCGAATCTGCAGCACCTCGCGCGTCGCATCGATCGGCTCGAGCAACGCCCGTTCGGTACGTCCGTCGCGGTAGCGGAGAACCACTCTCTCGTCTTGGCTCAAAACAGTTCGAGACCCCACAGGTCGTGCAGGTGAATGATACCTTCGACGCGCCGCTCATCATCGACGATGAAGAGGGACGTGATCTTGCGTTCTTCCATGATCTGCAACGCCGCCGACGCCAGCTCGCCCGCGGAGATCGTCACAGGAGTGCCCTTGAGCGAATCTCCTGCCGCTTTGCGCAGCACCTGCTCGTCCTGCTGAAGCAGACGACGCAGGTCGCCGTCCGAGATCACGCCCTGGAGCACGCCCGCATCGTTGACGACCGCCGTGATGCCGAAGCCCTTCTTCGACATCTCGTAGATCACGTCGTGCATCGACGTCGTGACGCGCACCATCGGCACTTCGTTGTCCTTGTGCATCAGATCGCGGACGCGCAGAAAGCGCTTGCCCAGCTTTCCGCCTGGATGCAGGAACGCGAAGTCTTCTTCCTGAAACCCGCGACGCACGAGCAGCGCCATCGCGAACGCGTCGCCGAGTGCGAGCGTCGCGGTGGTCGACGCGGTCGGCGCGAGTCCGAGCGGACACGCTTCCTTCGAGATCGCGGCGGAAAGGTGATGATCGGCGTGACGCGCGAGCGTCGACGCGGGATTGCCGGTGATCGCGATGATCTCCGCACCGATCCGTTTGATGCTCGGCAGGATGCGAATCAGCTCCTCGGTCTCACCCGAGTTCGAGATCGCCAGGACAACGTCGCCGCGCACGAGCATGCCCATGTCGCCGTGAATCGCTTCGGTGGGATGCAGAAAGAACGAAGGCGTTCCAGTCGATGCGAGCGTGGCCGTGATCTTTTTGCAGATGATGCCGGACTTGCCGACGCCCATCGTCACGACGCGGCCGTTCGTGGTCGCGACGAGCTCCACGGCGTCGACGAATGCGTGATCGAGATGCTGGATGATGCCGAGGATCGCGGCGGCTTCGACTTCGAGCACGCGTTTGGCTTCAGCGATGGCGGGATGCACCGCAGCGTCGGTTGGCGCTTGCGTCATGGCGCGCATGGTAGCTCACTCCCGCGCCGCACGCTCCTGCGGGAGGAGCGCGTGGTAGACGAAGCGCGTGACCGGAGTCGCGACGCCCGCGGCCTCGCCGAGTTTCACGACCGCGCCGAGTTGCGCGTCGAGCTCGGACGGCTTGCCGTCCATGACGTCGCGCTGCAGCGATGCCGTCGAGGCGGGAGCGAGTGCGTCGTAGCGCTGCCAGGTCTTTTCGAATGCGTCGTCGCCGAGGTCGATGCCGCGGGCGGTGGCGACATCGATCAGCTCGCGCAGCATCTCGTCGACGATCGCCCGCACCTCGGGCATCGCGCGCCATTTGCCGACCGGCACGCGCGTCAACGCACCGATGCCGCTGAGTGGCGTGATGAACAGGAACTTCGTCCACATCGAGCGATGAATGTCCGGCGGGATCTCCGCCTTCACGCCGGCTTTCGTGAACGCATCGAGCAGCGCCTGCGTGCGCGCGCTCGATCGATTGTCGAGCTCTCCGAACATGACCACGGGCTCGGACGCCGCATGCCTGATGTGACCCGGCGCGACGACGAAGCTCACGATCGCGCACAACCCACCGACGACGTTGCGTTCATCGAGCGACGCGCGCAGCACGTCAGGCGCGTCGATGCCGTTCTCCATCGGCACGACGATCGTGTCCGGACCGAGCATCGGCGCGATGTTCGCGATCGCGTCGCGCATCTGCCACGCCTTCACGCACACCAGCACCGCGTCGACGACGCCGACGCTCGACGGATCGTTCGTCGCCTGCACACGCTCGATGGCGAAGTCACCGTTCGCGCTGTCGACGCGCAAACCGTTGGTGCGCAATGCGTCGAGTGTCGCGCCGCGCACGATGAACGTCGTGTCGATGCCCGCGTGCGCGAGCTTCCCACCAAAGTACCCGCCGACTCCGCCGGCACCGATGACTGCAATCCTCATCAAGGGAGCATAGCGGAACGCCGTCGGGGCGACGGCGTTCCGCTATCCTGCCGTCGATGAAACCACTCGCATCGAAAGTCGCACTCGTCGCCGGCGCCACTCGCGGGGCCGGACGCGGCATCGCCACCGCCCTAGGCGAAGCCGGCGCCACCGTCTACTGCACCGGTCGCAGCGTTCGCGGCGCACTCGCCAGCGGCGACTCGCGTCCCGAAACGATCGAAGAGACCGCGGAGATCGTCACTGCGCGCGGCGGTCGCGGCATCGCGGTCCAGACGGATCACACGAAGCGCGATCAGGTCGAGGCGCTCTGCGCGCGCATCAAAGAGGAGCGCGGCCGGCTCGATCTGCTCGTGAACGATGTGTGGGGCGGCGATGCGCTCGTGAAGTGGGGCCAGAAGTTCACCGACTCGAATCTCGACGACGGCATGACGCTGATCGATCGCGCGATTCAATCGCACATCATCACGAGCTACTTCGCGATTCCGCTGATGCCCGAGAAGAGTCTGATCATCGAGATCACGGACGGCGACGGCTACTACTACCGCGGCAATTTCTGGTACGACCTCGTGAAGACGACGATCATCCGCCTCGCGTTTCTGTGGGCGCAGGAGACGAAGGGCCGCGGGATCACGTCGATCGCGGTGACGCCCGGCTTCCTGCGTTCGGAAGCGATGCTCGAGTTGTTCGGCGTCACGGAGGCGAACTGGCGCGACGCAGCGGAAAAGGAGCCGCCGTTCATCGCATCAGAAACGCCGCTCTACGTCGGACGCGCGATCGCCGCACTCGCAGCCGATCCGAACGTCGCCGCGAAGAATGGTCGCGTGTACGCATCGTGGGACCTCGGCGACGAGTACGGATTCGTCGATGCGGACGGAGCACGTCCGCACTTCATGCGCTGGGTCGAGGCGAACATGCCCGAGCTCAAGTGGAAGAAGTGCGACGACGTGTTCTATTCGTACAGCACGACGCAGATGGCCGACTACTTCGAGAAGCTGGCTGCTTCTTCGAGTGGAGAGGCGGGCTCTCAGCCCGCCTGATGTTCTTCGGCGGGCTAAGAGCCCGCCGCTCCACCATCACGCGTCCTTCTTCTTCCACACGCCCGTGTCGCGGTGCGAGTGGATCCAGACTTCGTCGAGCGAGCCTTCCTTCAGCATCTTCGTGATGTACACGATCTGCGCGGAGTGCGCGGCGATGTGCGTCGCGATGCCGAGGAGGTCCTGGAAGACGATGGTGCTCATCTTCGGCTCGGGCGATGCGTTCTCGAGACTCGCGGGCGTGAGTCCGGCGAAGGTCTTGTTCGCTTCCGCGATCATCGTTTCGAACGCGGCGATCAGCTCGTCGCGCGAGATCATCGTGCGTTCGGCGAACTCTTTCTCGCGGTCGCGCGTGAAGTCGAGACCGCCGAGGTTGTGATTGAGGAAGTGATTGAGCGAGCCGGTGAGGTGCAGCACGAGATTGCCGACGGAGTTCGAGGACTCGTTCGGACGCCACCAGATCTGCTCGTCGGTGAGCTCGCGGAGGGACGCGACGATCTGGGCCGGAAACGCGCCCGTGATGCGCGTGCGCAGGGCTTCGAGGGCGATGTCGTTCAACTGACTCATACGCGGAATTGTGTCACGTCAGTCCGAGTCGCGTCGCGTGGTGCAGCGCTTCCGCGGAGTCGCGGACGTACAGCATCTCGACGCCGGCGGCGTTCGAATCGGTCACGATGCGCGCGACGGTTTGATCGCGCAGATCGGACGTGACGTCGCGGATGAACGCCGCGACGATGCGCTCGGGCCGCGACTGGATCACACGCAGATAAATCTCGGGATCGTGCTGGCCGCTGTCGCCGATCAGCACGAAGCGCAGTTCCGGGTAGTAGTCGAGCAGCGAGTGAATGTGCGCGAGCTTGTGGGTCTCGTGCGACTGCGTGATCAGCGTCTGCTCGTCGATGCCCCAGTCCTGCAGAAACATCGGGCCGTGCGGGATGCGGTTCAGTTCCATGTAGTCGTGCAGCAGGTCGTACAGATTCCACGGGCTGCTCGAAACGTAGAACAGCGGATTGTGACCAGCGTGCAGCGCCTGATAGAGCTCGGCCACGCCTTCGAACGGCAGGCGCGACGCGGCGTTGCGAATCACCGAGCGGACCATGCGCACGAGATTCGTCGCGTTGGTCTGCACGATGGTGTCGTCGATGTCGCTGATGATGCCGAACTGCGCGGTCTGCGGCGGGACGAGTACGTGCGCGGTCGCGGTGACGCTGTGGTCGGGACAGGCGAGTCCGACTTCGTGCCACGGCATGGAGAGATCGAGCTCCGAAGGCGCCAGTCGCACCTGCAAATACCCCTCGGCATCCGAAACCGTCTCGACCACGGCATCGCGGAACGTCGCGACGACGCGCGCGCCGGCGACCTCGTCGCTTTGAAAGCGCCGGAACGTATTGAGGAGATTGCGGCCGAGCGACTCGGCCTCGTTCACACGGGTGATCTTCTTCTCGATGAGCACGCGGGCACGGATGAGCAGCTCGTTCGTGCGGCCGAATCCGCGGTACGGCTGTAACACGACGCGGCTCGTCACGGGACGGCCGGTCATGCGCCGGTCGATGCGCTCTTCGAGTCCGCGAATGATCCGATGGGCGACGCGTTTCACGCGCACATCGTATCGCCGCTCCGATGTAGAATCCGCCGACCTTCACGCAAGCCAGTGACGCGATCCACCGGCTTGAATCTTGCGAGCTTTTTTCGCTCAATCAGTGCCAAATTCAAACCTGAGTCGAGGACCACAGAATGACTGAGCTCATGTCCCCACCGGCTAAAACGCTGCCCGTCGAAGCGAAGTCGGTCGTCTGGAATCCAACGCCCGAGCAGTTGCGGCAGTTTGCCGGGCTCATGCCCAATGCGCGTCCGACCGAGTTCGGCAACCTCAACGTCGCCACGCGCGTCGTGTCGCGCTCGAAGACGTCGACGTTCATCGCCACGGACCGCCCCGAAGAGCATTCGGATCAGACCATCAGCCGCGCGGAGTACGCGCGCGTCGCGAAGATGCAGGACGACTACATCCGCGAGCAGGACATGCTCGTGATCGAAGGCTTCATCGGCAACGACCCGGCCTTCCGCGTCCCCACGCGCCTGATCATCGAGAAGGCGAACGCGAACATCGCCGCGATGCAGCACATCCTCTATTACCCGGCCACCGCGGAAGA
>DASVNL010000739.1:0-4154 GCA_036383875.1 Thermoanaerobaculia bacterium | reverse complement strand
ATTCGGCGGGCTAAGAGCCCGCCGCTCCATTACATCTTCCGCTGCGCGCGACGTCCCGCCTTGCGCAGCGCATCAATCAACGCATCCGCAGGTGGCTCCGCGACTTCTTCCGGCTCGACGACCTTCTCCGGCTTCGCAGATTTCGCGACCGGCTCGACGCGCGGTACGCGTTCCTTCGGCGCACGCATCTTCATCGCCGGCATTGCGGGCAACTTCGGGATCGGCACGAGTCCGAGCCATCGGATTCGCCGCTCCGCAACTTCGAGCAGCAACATCACGATCGCCGCGATGAGCAGCGGCAGTCGCAGCGGAACATGCCGCGACTGGCGCGGCACGTCCTTCCAGATCTCGCCGACGCGCAACCGTTCGCGACCACCAGTCGCACGCGCGATGCGTTCGAGCGCGGTGCGACCCTCGCCTGCCGTCGCCTGCGCGAGCTCGGGAGAGAACGGCAGCACGACCGGAGGCAACGTCACGCGTCCGAGTCCCGGTGCATCGACAGTCGACAGATACGTCGAGCCCGCGCTCAACGGAATGTCGATCGCGAGATCGTCCGGTGACGTCCATGACATCGACGCGCGCTGCGTCGACGGCGGCGCGCCCGCCGCACCTGCGAGCGTCGTCACGCGCGGCAGATCACGCAACGCGGTCGACGTCCGCTCGGGATCGAGTTGCAACTCGATGTGCGCAACGCCGTTCTCCACGCGCTGACTCACGAACACGTCGCCGGGCAGCGGCGCGTTGCCGCCCGCCGTCCAGCGCGCGAGGCTCGAATAGAAGTTGCCGATGTCACTCCACCGCGCCATCGCGCCGGTGAACTTGCCGTCGACTTCGCCGGTGTACGCAAGCACGCGACCCGCGCCCGACTGCCACGACGCAACGAGCGGCGCGCGATAGTCGTCGTGCGTCAACACGGCCGCTGTCGCGCCTTCGCGCAAGTACGTGAGATTGAATCCGCCGGCTGGCGGCATCGCGGCGAATGAGCGTCCGGTGAGCGAGAACAGTCCGCCTGTCGGCTGCAGCGAAACCGGCTCGTCGATGAACGTGCTGCGCGCGACGATGAACGTGTCCTGCGCAAAGAGTCGCGGCAATTGATTCGCGTCTTCGGTGAAGTAGATGCGACCGCCGCCACGCACCGCGATGTCGTTGAGCAACCCCGCGTCGACATCATCGGGCTTGCCGAGTCCGACGACGGTCACGGTGATGTTTGCCGCCTTGCACTTCTCGAGGAGCTCCTTGTACGCACCCGGCTCCTCGGAATCCGCCGCGTCGGCGAGCAGGATGATGTGACGCGTCTCGGCGTTTGCGGTGAGGAGCATGCGCGCGGCCGTCGACAGCGCTTCGAAGATGAAGATGCCGCCTCCTCCGACGTCGACGCTGAGGATGCGCTTGCGCAAATCGTTGCGCCCTTCGATCGGCTCGAGGTCCGCGATGATGTGCGACATGCTGTCCACCGCGACGACGCCCAACTCGTCGCGCGGCGACAACATCCCGAGGACTTCGGCGGCGCTGAGATTCGCGAGCTCCATCTTCGTGCGACCGCCGCCCGCCTCCATGCCCATGCTCCCCGAGCGATCCATCGCGATGACGATGGCCATGTTCAGCTTGCGATGTTCGCGGCGCAGCTCCATCGACACGGGCAGCACCGGATCGAGCGCGGACTTGTAGAAGCCGCCCGACGAGTACGAGCTCGTGCCGCCCGTGACCATCAACCCGCCGCCCGCGCCCGAGACCCACTGCGCGATGTTGCTCATCGCATTCGGACCGAGATCGGCAGCAGGAACGTTTTCCAAAACGACGGCGGAGTAGTTCGAAAGCGACTCGAGTGAAAACTCCGGCTTCGCCGGCGCGTCGATGTCGAGACCACCGGCGGCGAGGAACTGCGGAAAGCGCGATCCCTTCGCGCCGGACACGACCAGCACGGCCTTCGGACCATCGACGCCGACGAGGAATCGCGCGCGGTTGTTCTCCGGCACCGGATCGTTCGCGGGCGTCGCGACGTGCAATGAGTAGCCAAGCGTTCCGGTGCGCGGTGCGCGATCGCGGAAGACGATGCGATTCGCGCCGCTCTCGAGTGCGCGCGTGCCGCTCGCGATGAGCGTCGAGCCGCGGCGCAACTCGACCGTTGCGTTCTGCGCAGTCGGTGCGTGTACCCACGCGCCGACGAGAAACGATTCGCCCGGTGCGACCGTGCCCGGTGCGTCGATGCGCTCGATTGCGACGTCGGCGGCCGTCGAACGTTCGACGACGCGATAGTCGACGCCGATGCCGCGCGCCGATGCTTGCAGCGCGGCCGCGCGCGGATCGCTGCCCGTCCAGCGCCCGTCGCTGATCACGACGATGCGACCCGGCGTGCCGCGCGGAATCAGCGACAGCGCGGTCGTGATGCCGTCGTGCAGATTCGAGCCGTCCTGCCCGGCGCCGAGTTGAAAGTCCGCGAACTTCATCGACGTCGGTGGCTGCTCGACGCGCGCATGCCGTCCGAACGAAACGATCGCGACGCGCGAGTCGCTTGCGCGCGCGGACTCGATCGTCGCGACGAGCTCGCGTTGCAGCGCATCGGAATTGCCGGGCAGCGAGAGACTGCGATCCGCGACGATCGCGACGACGCCCGCGCGACTCGGCAGTTTCAACGCGAGTCCCGCAAGTGCGAGCACGATGAGCAACGTCACGACTGCGCGAAAGAGCAGCAGCGCGTGCGATGGCGGTCTGCGATACCAGAGCAGCGCGGCGAGCGGAATCGCGAGGACGAGCCACAGCGGATCGAGGAACGTCACGACGCGCTCCCGGTCGCGGGCACCGCGCGCCACAACGACAGGTGATGCCACGCGAGCACCACCAGCGCGAGCAACAACGCGAGCCACGCGACGTCCTGATATCCCGACGAGAGCAGCGACTCTTCGCTCCACCCGCCCCACGTGCCGCTCGTCGTGCGCGTGAGATCGGACTCGCTCGGAACGATCGCGTTGACGGCGAAGCGGTAGGTTCGGGCGGTTGGCAGTTGAACACTCCAGATCCCACGCTGCGTCGCCTCGATCACGACTTCGCCGTCCGACGGTTCCGACTCGCGTCGCGTTCCGTCCGGTGCGATCGCGAGCGCGCGCGGACCTTCGATGCGTACACGTGCGTCACTGCCGAGGATTACGTTCGAGATGCGGACGCCGGGCGCGTTTGCGCTGCGCCAGTCGAGCACGTTCCACCAGAACGCGGGCCACACCGGCGCGCGCTGCACGTTCGAGATTGTCGGATCGAGACGCATGCGGATGCGTTGTCCGCCGCTCACGCGTTCTTCGGAGAGCAGCGCTTCGGTGCCGACTAACACGAGCGGATTTGAGGGCGGTTGTGCTTTCAACTCCGCGGGCACGCCCCAGATCAATCCTTCGAACGACAGACCGCGCAACAGCGGATGCGTGCGATCGAGCACGTACGGTCCCGTCACGGCGCGCGTCGCTTTCGATGTGCGGAGCACCACGGACCAGCCATCAGTGGGCGGCGCGCCATCCGTGACGATGAGGTCCGAACGCACGTCCGTCAGCGCGACCCGCCCGGATGCGCGCAACGCCTGCTCGACGTCCGTGCGCATTTGCGGATGCGCGATCTGCAACGCTACGCGCACCGGCGGCCGCGACTCCGGCAGCAGCACCACGCGATCGTCGAACAGCGCGTCGTCGCCGGAGAGTCGCGCTTCGAACGGCTTCGCGCCGCTTGCGTTGAATTGCAAACGCTTGCTCTCGCCGGGACGCAGTGCGACCGGCATCGACTTCCCGTCGCTCAGCGTCAGCGTGCGCGTCTGATCCGACTTCGCGTACGACATCACTTCGAGCAGCACGCGCTCGCTGCCGCGCGCCGCGACCGCGAACGCGACGTTGTCGCGCGGCGTTCCGAACGCGCGCCAGGTGAGGCTCCCCTTCTCGAGCTGCGACTCCGGCGCGCGATCCGTGACGACGAGCACCAGTGCGCTCGGACCACCGACTTGCGTCGCGAAGCCGATCGCCGCATCGAGATCGCCCGTCGCCGCGTTGCACGTCCAGCCGCGCAACTTCTCCGCGAGCGTCGCGCCGCCGGCGAGTTGCGGAGTCGCACCTGCGAAGACCACGTGCACCGGATCGTGTCCGCCGCGCGACGCGGTGTCGCGCACGAAGTTCATCGCCTTC
>DASVNL010000738.1:0-22880 GCA_036383875.1 Thermoanaerobaculia bacterium | reverse complement strand
CCAACGGGCCTCACCTTCCTCATCTCCGGCTCGTATTCGTCATCGTCGTTCGCTGAGCGCTTCAGCCCTCGGCCCACCGCCCGGCGGCGCGTCGCACGCGGGTTCTCCGCCGGCTCGCCGAGCACGGCGGCTGCCCGTAGCGCACGGATCTGATCGAGAGTGAGCGGCGCGTTCATGTTGCGTCCGCGCTCGCCTTTTGATCGTGAGCCGCAGCGAGGGCGGCGCGCGTTGCGTCGTCGAGATCGCCGGTCACGGTCAACCCGGACACGGCCTGAAAGTTCCGAATCGCATCGGCATCGCCGGCATCCCGACCGGAGTAATGACCGAGGTTTCTCAGACGCTGCTGGACGCCTTCCAGAGTGTCGATGGGGCGGAGCGTGCCGATCTGAAGCTCGAAGCATTCCTCGTCATCACCGACGAAAATGAGCACGCTTCGCGCAGTCGCGTCCGCGAACGCGTCGAGCACGCCGTTCGCATCCAGCGTTCCCTCGGCGGTGCGGCCATTGTCGAATTCGAGACGATACGTCTCGTTCGCCCGCGGAACGCCGCGCTCGAACAACTGCATCGAGAACCGCGACGGCACACCGCGACGTTTATAGACATAGCGCCCACCCGTCGCGACTGCGCACTGCTTCTGGCGCAGCGGCGGCACACTCACCTGATCGCCCGGAACCAGGATGTTCGGATCCGGCCGGGTGCTTACGAGCGTCGCATTGTCCGGGTGATCCCAGATCGTTTCCCAAAAATGACCCGAGCGCAGCGCGACCGTGGGGATGCTCTCGCCATCCTCGACCACATAAGGGCCGGGAGCAATTCTCCTGAATGACGGCATGCCCTATTTTAATCGCAATCGCGCTACAATTTCTCGCCACAATGCAATTATTTCTTCAGGATGGCGCCGCGCATTTGCAGATATTGTCGCGCAGCCGCGTCATCGAGTTCCGCGACATCGGCGCGGCCAGCGATTTTCTACGTCCCTTTTTGACCAATCCGCTCAATATTTCCACTGTCGAGCGGGCAATTGGTTCAATTGGAGACATTGCGGAAGAATTGGCGCGCCGGATTGTGTCCGAGGGATTGCAGATCGTGTATTGCGCGGAGCGGCGTTCGAGGTCGGCGCCGGGCGTGACCGCGCAGCCGGCGCAGACCACGCCCCTCCAGGATGAACAGGCCGCGCAGACTCAACCCGCGGCGACGCCCGACCACTTCATCGAAGTCGAGCTCGTCGACGACAGCGGCAAGCCAGTGGCGAACGAGGCGTACCTGATCGAGCTGCCGGATGGCTCACAACGCACTGGCCGGACTGACGGCGCGGGTCGCATCCGGATTACCGGCATCGATCCCGGCACCGCCAAGATCTCGTTCCCCGATCTCGACAAGAACGCGTACGTGCCCGATAGCGGATCGTGATCATGGCCAGCTACACCGCAAAAGACGGCGATACGGTCATCGCCCTCGCGTACGCGAACGGCTTCAAAAGCGCCGACGACATCCTCAATGACTCCGGAAACTCGTCGCTCAAAACGAGTCGCACCGATCCGGGCGTCCTGCTGAAGGGCGATACCGTCACGATACCGAGTCGCGTCCTGCGTCAGGAAGCGAAGCCAATCGATGCGTCCCACAAATTCATCGTCACGCGACCGAAGGCGTGGATTCGCATGGCGGTCAAGGACGCACACGGCGTTGCGCTCGCAGGCAAGAAGTATCAATTGACCGTCGATGGCAAACAAACGAGTGGCACAGTGCCGGACGGCGGCGTCATCGAGCAGGCCGTACCGGCCTCGGCGAAAGCCGGCCAATTGACGGTCTGGCTCAGCAACGCACCGACGGACATGGAGATCTGGGAATTGCAGCTCGGCTGGATGGATCCGCTCGACTCGATCACCGGCGTTCAGGCCCGACTCATCAACCTAGGCTTCGACATCGGCCACGATCCCGACGGCGTTCTGGACGACGGGACGAAATTCGCGATCCATGCATTTCAGGCGCGCATCGGAATCGACGTCACCGGCGCGATCGACGATACGTTGAAGCAGAAACTCACCGCGTATTACGACCCGGCACAGGACGAGACGACGCAGGACGCACCGCCACCCGCCACAACGACGACCGGCGGAGAGAGCACGTCGTGATGCACACGGCCCGAATTCAACTCGTCGCCGCGCAGGGTACGGCCGGCGACAAACTGCGGATGCGCACGTTCGTCGAATTTCAACTCATCGGAGAGGATGGTGGCCCCGTTCCGGCCGAGGAGTACGCGGTGACCTTGCCGGGCGGGAAAGTCGTGACCGGCACACTCGACGCAGCCGGCACCGCCCACATCAGCGGGATCTCAGCCGGCACGTGCGAGATCGCATTTCCGCAACTCGATCAGGACGCATGGGTGCCGGTCCAGACCTAAGCACTCACGCCAGATTCCAAACCGTCGACGGCTGCCATTGCGCGAGTTTCTCCTGCAGCGCGCCCGCGTCCGGCAAATACGCCGTCGAGATCGCGAATTCGCCGAGGAGCGGGACGAATTTGGCCATGACATAGACGCCGTTGAGTGATCCGGTGATGAAAATGTCGCCGCCGGGCGTGTAATGGACGAATTTCCGGCCGTGCTGCACGGTGCGGATCGCGATGCGCTCATAGTCGCGCTCGACCCGCTTCGTGATGCGGTACTCGTCGACCAACGCGTCGTCTCTGCGCAACACCCGAACGAAGGCTTGCTTGGCCTCCAGCGTGTTCATAAGATTTCCACGCGCATCGAAGATCTCCGCTTCCTCTTCGTCCGAAATGTGCGTGCACGACAGAACCCAATTGAAGGTGATGCGATCGGCGCAGTCGAGAAAGTCGATCCAGCGACATGGCTCGTCGGCATCGGGAATCAGCACGCCGCCGATGCGCTGATAGCAAAGATGCTTACGCACGTGATCGGCCAGCAGCGCCGGATTGAATCGAATCGCAGCCGACACCATCCCGTTCGGCGGCGCGTAATGAAGCACTTTCGCCCACGACGGCATGCTCGCCTGCGTCAATTGTCCGACATGGGGCGTGTTGTGGAAATCAGCCATGACCCTGAACGCGTCGGCCAGAAAGCGGCGCTCCACATTGCGAACGAGCTGACGCAACGCGTCGAACGTCCTGTGGCGGATGAAATTTGTGAGTGGAACCCCACGGACCGGCTCGTTGAGGACCGCTTCGAGTGCCTCCATGAAAATCTCCATCGTCGGATCGAGAAATTGCGTGGAGTTCGAGAGATTGTTGAATCCGACGACGACGTCCTGTGCGCCTGTCGCCGCGTTCGGACGCAACAGGTTGATCTTGACCATCAGGTCCATCACATCGTCGGGATGGAGCGGATGGTTCATCATGGTCAACACCAGGGCGCGCAGCTTCTGCGACGTGTTGATCAACGGCACGAGCGCATCCGCTTTGTTTCCGACCATTGCCTGCAGCGCGTTTTGTTTCAGCGGCAGACGCACGGCCCCGTTGATCGCGACAGAGTCGCCGTGCGGAATGGGCCGCGGCACAAGGCGATAGCGAGCGAGAAGACGATCGACGACAGGCATTGCGAGCTCCTTTCAAGCCGCGTTGCGCGACAGGACTTTGCGGACGCGGCGCACGTACTCGCGCGTCTCGCGATACGGTGGGATGCCGCCATACATCGCGACCGCGCCTTCGCCCGCGTTGTACGCCGCGAGCGCGAGGTCGAGATCGCCGCGATATCGCTTGAGCAACCACGCGAGATACGCCGTCCCCGCGGAAAGATTGCGACTCGGGTCGAAGAGATGATCGGGATCGGCGACGCCGAATCGGCGGCCCGTGTCCGGCATGACCTGCATCAGTCCGCGCGCGCCCTTCGACGACAACGCGCGGGTGTCGAAATCGGATTCGACGCGAATGACGGCCTCAATCAGATTTTCCGGTACGTCATGACGCCGCGCCGCATCGCGAATGAGCGGGCCATACGAACCCGCCGCCGGGCGCGACGTCTGTACTTGCGCAACCTCGGGCGGCGGCGGAAACACGAGCCGCACCGGCCGCGTCTCCGCAACTCGCTTCACCTCGACAGGGATGCGCGGCGTCGCGATGGCGGATTGTCCGGCGAGCACGCCCACCGCGAACAGCACCAACTGCAGCACCGCGCTGCTGACGATCGCCAGAATGACCACGCGTACTTCGAGAAGCACCGCTCGTCGTTGCTTCATACGAACCTCCCGAATTCATCGACCGTGATGTGGATGTTGGAAAACGTGACGCCATTGGCCATGCGCTCGAGAATGCGCGTCGACAATTCCGGCAAGAGCGTCTGCGTGAGGATCTGATCGATCTCGCGCGCACCGCTGTCCGCATTGCAGCGATCCGCGAGCGATTGCACGAGGCCCGCCTCGTACGTCAGCTCGGCATTGTGGTTTTCGCGGACGCGTTGCTGAATCGACGCGAGTTTCAATTCGACGATGCGAACGACCTCGCGCTTACGCAGCGGGTAATACGGCACGACGACGAGACGCGCGAGCAACGCCGGTCGAAAATGCTCGAGCAGCACCGGTCGCAGCTCCTCGACGAGCTTCGTCGCGTTCCGTTTGCCTTCCGGCACGGCCTTGCACGACTGCGCGATGACCTCCGCCCCGGCGTTCGACGTCAGGATGATCACGGTGTGCCGGAAATCGACCGGCACGCCTTCGCCGTCTTCGAGAATTCCCTTGTCGAAAACCTGATAGAACAGATCAACGACGTCGGGATGCGCCTTCTCGATTTCGTCGAGCAGAATTGCGCTCCACGGCCGGCGCCGCACCGCCTCGGTGAGCACACCGCCCTTGCCATATCCGACGTAGCCCGGCGGCGCACCTTTGAGCGTCGCGACGGAATGCGGCTCCTGAAACTCGGACATGTTGAATGTAATGAGATTGCGCTCGCCGCCATAAAGCGTGTCGGCGAGCGTCAACGCGGTTTCAGTCTTGCCGACGCCCGTCGGTCCGACGAGCAGGAAAACGCCTTTCGGCTTGGCCGGATCTTCGAGGCCCGCGCGCGACGTCGAAATGCGGCGGCAGATCGCGTCGAGGGCCTGGTTTTGCCCCACAATGCGCTCGGCCATCCGATCCTGCAGCGTGAGCACGCTGCGAATTTCGTCGGCGAGCATCCGGCCGACCGGGATGCCGGTCCAACTCGAAATCACCGATGCCACAGACCGCGAGTCGACCCACAACGGGACCATGACGTCGCCGGTCTGCAACGCATCGAGATCCGCACGCAACGCCGCGACTTTCGTCTCGTCATTGCCGTTCTTCTCGACCTTGCGAATCTCGTTGACCAACTCGCGCTCCTGCGTCCAGCGCGCATGCGTCGCAATGCGATCCGCACGTAACGTTTCAAGTTGCGTCGCCAGTTCCGACTTCGCGTCGTCTTTCGCGAACTCCAATTCCGCCTCGGCGATCCGAATGCTGCGATCGATATCCTCGACCGACGGCGGAATGCCCTGCTGTGCGAGCGCAGCACGCGCGGCGGCGGTATCGAGCACGCCGATCGCTTTGTCGGGCAAGCGACGCTCCGGCAAATAGCGATGCGACAGCGACACCGCACTGCGCACGGCCTCGTCGAGAATGCGCACGCCGTGATGCGACTGGAGATGCGGCGCAACCCCGCGCAGCATGTCGAGCGCGCCGCTCTCATCAGGCTCCTCGACTTTGACGACCTGAAATCGCCGCGTGAGCGCCGGATCTTTCTCGAAATACTTCTTGTACTCGGACCACGTCGTCGCGGCGATAGTGCGCAATTCGCCGCGCGCAAGTGCCGGCTTCAGCAAATTCGCAGCGTCGCCCTGTCCCGCCGCCCCGCCCGCGCCAATGAGCGTATGTGCTTCGTCGATGAACAGGATCACCGGCTCCGAGGACGTCTTCACTTCAGCAATGACGGACTTGAGGCGTTCTTCGAATTCGCCCTTCACGCCGGCGCCGGCTTGCAACAATCCGAGGTCGAGGATGCGGAGGGAGATCTTTCGCAGCGGCTCCGGCACCTGCCCGCCCACAATCCGCAGCGCAAAGCCCTCGGCCACTGCCGTCTTGCCGACGCCCGCATCCCCGACGAGGATCGGATTGTTCTGCCGGCGCCGCGTGAGGATGTCGATGACCTGCCGGATCTCCGCATCGCGACTGCGGATTGGATCGATCTTCCCCGCCCGCGCCTCGGCCGTGAGATCGATCGTGTATTTATCGAGCGACGTCGTCGCCGCACGATTCGCAATCGGCCGCGCTGACTCGCCTGTCGCGACCGCGGTCTCCTCCGCCGAGTCGCGAATCAGATCGCGCAGTGTTTCCTTGAGCGAGTCGCGCGACACTTTCGCGAGCACCGGGCACGACTCGAGAATCGTCGGCCGCAGCGCGTCGTCTTCGTACAGTGCGAGCAGCAGCGCGCCCGAACGGATTGCAGCGGACTCGAGATGCAGCGACGAGATCACCCAACCCTCGCGCATCAGTCGCAGGATTTGCGGCGACATCGCAGGGGTGCGTCCATTGCCGCGATCGAATTTTTCCAGCGCTGCGGTGAGTTGCTGCGTGACGTCGTTCAGTTGCACGCCGTAGTAACGCAGCACCGGCGCGACGTCGGTGCCCGGCAGATCGATCAGTTTGAGAAAGAGATGTTCGATCTCGACGTTGTAATGCGTCTGCGCGACGCACAACGCCGCCGCGGTTTCGAGCGCACGCTTGCAGATCGGATTGAGCTTGCCGATCAATGTCCGCAATTCGGTGCTCATGCGCGCCCCGGGATGCGCACTTGCGCGTCGTTCGATTTGAAGGGGCGATCGCGCAGCCACGTGGTCCAGCCGAGGTATGCGCGGTGCCCGCGACCGATCTGCAGTCGCGGGACTTCGCGCGCCTCAATTTGCAGCCGGAACGAAAAGCCGAGCTCCTCGCGTACGTAAAACCGCACTGCGGCGACGAGCGGCGCATACGACCGGCCGAACGGTAGAAACTCGAAGAATTGTGCGAGCGTCAATGGGCCGAGTTGCAACTCGAACGTCGCCTCCTGATCCCACAGGCGATACGCGAGGACGGCGCCGCGGCCGAGGATTTGATTCGCACCGCGCTCGCCGATGCGGGTCAGATCGTCGTCGTCGATTACGTTCCATTGGCCGCGGCATTGCTCGATCGCGAACTTCGTTTCGAAATACGCCTCGAGCATGCGAATGAGCCCGACCGCCGAGCGCTGGCGGTCGACAAGCAGCCCCGCGTACGGAAGCAGGGCGCGATCCGGAAAGGCCATCTTTCCGAGGAGGTGCGGCGTCGCCAGTCCAAGAAACGCGTTCACGACATTCGCAACGCGACCATCCTCGGGCGCCTTTGGATCGAGCGCAGGCCGATACTTCTTGCGCGCGCGATACAACAGCGAAATCAGGCGATGATTGAAAATATCCAGAAAATCGCGAAACGCCGTGTCGCCGCGAAAGGAACGTTCGACGATCAATTCACTGACCGCGGGCGGCAATGGTCCGTGCGCGCCCGCAAGGCCGAGCACATTCACGACCATCTCGGCCGTCCCGTCCTCGCCGCGTCGCACGAGCTCGACGTCGCACGGAGGGAAGTCGAGACGGACGGCGTGGCGGAAATGCACGGCCTCGCGTTCCGGATCCGTTCCTTCGGCCGGCGCAGTGCGGTTCGCTGCGGACATCTTCTCCATCAGGCGCACGGCCTGAAGAAACGAGAAGCGATATCCCTCCTCGAACAGCCCCGCCGCTACAGAACGGCGGTCCCGCCAGCCAAGGGCGCCCATTTTTTCCAATCCTCCGTCGGGCGCGCGTCGCGCCAGATGACGAGCTGCGTGAATGAATTGATCGATGCATAGAGGCCCAGGAATTGCCGGACGACGGATGCGAAGAGAAATGGACTGCTGCCGACGTATTTCGTCTCGTCGATCGTCAGACTGACCTCGGTGCCGCGGCAGAAGCCGCGCCATGCGGAGTCGCCGAAGCGACGCACGACTTTGCGATGATCGACTTTGACGATGCCCTGCAATTGATTGCGCACGGCAGGCGCGTCGGAGAAGCAATACAGCTCGAGGATTTCGCGGAATGCGTCGATCGTGCTTTTGCCGCCGCCGAGGGAGAGGAAATTCAAGGAGAGATGCGAGACGAGACGCCAGAGCGCCTGGCCGCCCATCGGCGGATCGATCGGGCGAGTCGGCTTCTTGAGGCACACGATCGACGAGACCGCCATCGATTGATCCGTCTGCAGCACACTGTCCGCGGACAACTCGGCCGCAAGCCCGCGATTCGTACAGAGCGTCTGTGCATAGACGAATTGATCCGCGGGATGCACGGGCTTGAAGTCGAGATCGTGAAATGACAGGCGCATGTCCGTGCCGCCCAGTTCGGGATGCTCGCCGGGGAGACGTCGCGCGTGCCAGAACGCTCGCTGCCCGTTCTGCTGCATCGAGTGCGTGTACGAGTAGAACGGCGCGTAATCGCGGCCGCCGTTCTTCGGATCGGGTGAACCGGACACCGACACGATTGAATGCACCTCGGTGGTTTTCGTCTTGCGAAGATCGGCGATCAGCGGATACTCGAAATGCCGGTGGTCGATGCGAATCGGCTCACTGGTCTTGCGGAACAGATTGATGATCGGCGTGCAGCCGAGACTGAACGTCTTCGGCTCGACGATCAACTTGCCGGTGGGACGATCGAGGAGAAACAGGAGATCGAACTCCTGCCCCGACGCGCATTTGCGCAGTCCCTGTACGTCGATGAAATGAAATTTCTCTGGAAACGCGAAGTACTCCTGCAACAGGCGATACGCGGGATGTGAGTAGTGCGGATACGGCAACACGTCCTCGTCTTCTCCGAACCCCACTGCCAACACAGCGTCCGGCGGGAGGAATCGCGGAGTCTTCTCGCCCACCGGAACGACAGCGACGCTCTTCGCGCGATCGACGAGTAATTCGTAGAGCTTCGGATCACCATTGAGGAAGAATCGGAGCCGGTCGACTTTGAGCACTTCGAATGGATCGGCGAGCGAGCGCAAACGCAGGCGCAAGACCGACACCGTCGTCGACGGATCGACGAACTCGTGAACTTCGGGCGCCTGGATTTCCGCCTGCGTCACGGCGATCGGCCAGAGCGTCACCGGGTAACACGTCCGCATGCGGCACACGGCGTTGTCGGTGCCGCTCGCGAAGAGTTGCGTATGTTTCGGAATTTGGAGCGGCGCCGTGAATTTCGTGCCTTCCGTGTCGGGCTCGAATCGCGCGATCGACATCGACGGGATGGGATTGAGGTAATGCGGATAAAGGACGTTGAGTAACTCCGCGGCGATCTCGACGAAGTCGGTGTCGAGGTCTTTCTGAATGCGCGCCGTGAGAAATGCAAACGACTCGATGAGCCGTTCGACGTGCGGGTCCGGACACTCCCCGGCCTGCAATTCGAGTCGCCCCGCGACCTTCGGATACGCGCGCGCGTACCGCTCGCCCATCCGTCGGAGGAACGTGAGCTCCTCGAGGTAATGCGTCAACAGCTCATCGCCCGGCGGTTTCATTGGACCTCGGCCTGTCTTTCTTTGAGATCGAACAGCGTGGTGAACAGCACGGGGGTCGGAACGCCGTCGACGACCAACTCGCCTGCGATCAGCCCATTGAGCCGGAAATCGTTCCCCGCGATGGCCTCGATTTCGACGCGGACGTTCGCCAGACGCGGCTCATAAATCTCGACCGCGTTGCGGACAATTGCGGCCAGTCTCGTGCGATCCGCGAAATTGCGCGCGGACACCATCGAGAAGTCGGGGATGCCGTAGTCGATGACCGTCCGAAGGCGGCCTGCGAGCAGGTGCTCCGGGACCGGGCAGCGTGTATTGAAGAGCTGTTCCAGTTCCCGGCGCACCGACTCCTTCAGTCCTTCCCGGTCGATCGTGCGCACTGGCGTCAGGTCATAACGCGGGAAGCGCATGCGATCGACCAGCCGGTCGAACAACGGCTTGTACACCTGGTTCGTCCGTTCAGCCATAGCGTCGCCACTAACTGATTACGCGGGTCTCCAGATTGTGCGTGGCCGGCAGATTCGCGTCCGCCGTGCCGTCCGCGTGCTTCTGATCGACGTACGTGTACTGCACGGTGCCGTAATTGAGGGCGATGTTCTCGATCGGCAGATCGCCCTCGCCGCCGGAAATCGAATAATTCGCGATGATCACGTTCGTCATCGCGACCTCGAGGTATTTCACCGGCGCGTTGTCGGTCGCACCGTCCGCGCGATAACACGTCAGCGTCGCCGTCGCGACCTGATTACCGCCCCACAGACTCTTCAGTGCGACCGTCGACGCGGGATCGATGTATTTCGTGAAATTCAGCGTCTGGTGCGTGGCCTGCTCGACCGTGCCCGCGCCCGCGGTACTGCGCGTCGGACTGGTCGGCTGGACGAAGCCGTGACTCCAGCTCAGGACTTCAATCTCGCCTTCATGACCGGCAGCCGTACTGCCGCCCGTGATGTTGTCCATTTTCATGTAGATGTTGATTGCCATCGTCGTCCTCCTTCATTACGCCGCGGCAGGCGGCGGAAGCTCGGCTACGAGCCGGATTGAAGCCGTGAGCTCTTCGAGCTGGAAGTGCGGGCGCAGGAACGCGACCGCGCGGAAGGCGCCCGGCTTTCCCGGGACGTCGAACACGTCGATGCGCGCCTCGCGCAGCGGAAATTGCGCCTTGAGGTCCTGACCGGCGTCGTCGGCGCCGAGGACGTAGGCACTGATCCAGCGATTGAGATAGAGCGCCAGCGACTCCTTGGTCTGGAAGCTGCCGATCTTGTCGCGGCAGATGACCTTCAGGTAATGCGCGAAGCGCGACGCCGCGAGCAAATACGGCAGGCGCGCGGAAATGCGCGCGTTCGCATTGGCGGCGTTTGTGTCGTACATCTTCGGCTTCTGGGTCGTCTGTCCGCCGAAGAACGCCGCGTAGTCGGTGCCCTTGCAATGACAGAGCGCGATGAAGCCGAGCGTGTCGAGCTCTTTCTCACGGCGATCGGTGATCGCGATTTCGGTCGGACACTTGAGGGCGATATCGCCTTCGTCGGTCTTGAACGTGTGCGCGGGAAGGCCCTGCACGAGTCCGCCGCCTTCGACGCCGCGAATCGCCGCGCACCAGCCGTACAGTGCGAATGCATTGGTGATGCGCTGGCCGAGGGCGTAGGCAGCATTGCCCCAGAGATACTTGTTGTGATTCTTGCCGTCGACGTCCTCTTCGAACCGGAAATCCTCGAGCGGGACGGTATTCGAGCCGTACGGCAGTCGCAGCAGGATGTGCGGCATCACCAGCGTGACGTAGCGCGAGTCCTCACTACTCTGAAACGAGCGCCACTTGATCAGCTCCGTGCTTTCGAAGAGCTTCGCGAGATCGCGCGGATTGGCGAGCTCGGTGAAGCTGTCCATGTCGAACAGACGCGGCGCGGCGCCGGCGATGAACGGCGCGTGCGCCGCGGCCGCGACGCCGGCGATCTTGTCGAGCAGCGCCATGTCCATTGGATGGCGTCCAAACTCGTAGTCGGCGATCAGAAGGCTGAAAGGGAATCCGCCGAACGTGCCGTATTCCTCTTCATAAACCTTCTTGAACAGCGTGCTCTGGTCGAACTCGATGGCCTGGTCGAGGTCCTTGAAGATTTCGTTCTTCGTTGCGGGCAGCAGGCGCAATTTCAGGCGCGTGCTGGTCTCCGTGTTCATGACGAGGTAGTGCAGCCCCCGCCACGAGGCTTCGAGTTTCTGGAATTCGGGATGGTGCAGGATCTCATCGAGTTGCTTGCTGAGCAGCTCGTCGATGCGCGCGATCTGCGTCTGGATCATGACGATCGTGTCGCGGCTGACGGTCATCCCCTCGTCGACGATCTGATGCACGAATTCGCCGACCAGGTCTTTGGCGCGCGGCTTCTGACTTTCGTCGCGGGCCAGCTTGCCTTTCGTGATGATTTGATCGAGCAGAGACAGCTCGCCGGCGGGTACTTCGGCGGCCTGGGCTTCGGGAGTCTCGTCAGCCATTGGTTTCTCCTCCTGCTACCGCTTCGATGATTTGTTGTTGGTTTTCGGTGCTCTTCGCGACTTCCTGCAGGAGGAGGTCGAGGTCGTCGTTGCCGTCGAGTTTTCCGATCAGGTCATTGAGGCGCTGCCGCGCTTCGAAGAGCTTGCGCAGCGGCTCGATCTGCTGAACGATCGACTCGGGACGAAAGTCGTCGAGCTTGCGGAATCGCAGTTCGACGTTGAATTTCGTGTCGTCGTTCTGGAGACGGTTCGCGATCGGAAACGCAAGACGCGGCGCGATGGATCCGCAGACGGCATTGAAGTTGTCGCGATCGATCTCGACGAACTTGCGATTCTTGATCGGAACGACGGGAAGATCGGGACTGCCTGCGAGGTCGGCCATGATGCCGACGATCAGCGGCAATTCTTTTTTCTCGATCGCGCCGCCGGTTTCGACGTCGTATGTGATCTGCACGCGAGGCGGCCGGATGCGGCCGAGTTTCTTTTGAACGCTCTCACTCATTGGATCGTCCTTTCGTATGGGTCAGTGGATGGAGAAAGAAGAAAAGAAAGTGCACGCGCGGCCGTCACCTCCTCGGATTTTTCATTCGGTTTTCCGGATTCCCAGCAACGCATTGATCGTCGCGAGATCGGTGTTTTTCTGGAGCAGCTCTTCGAGCAGCTCGGCCAAACTCAGATTTCCCCAGGAAATGGCGCGGCGGACGAGATACGGCACGGGACTGTGCGGTTCGGTGCGCATCAGAAAATCCGCGGCCTGTCGCAACCGGTGATAAGCCTCGGCGCGACTGGCGATGGCACCACTCATCGCGACTGGCGCCGCTCCTTCGTCCAGCATTTCGCCCTCCTTGTGCGCGACCGCCTCGACTCCGTCGAATTCCCCCTCGGGATCGCGCTCCAGGCGCACGCGCGACACGAACTGCTGCATTGCGTGTAATGGCGTCCGTAATGGCGTGAGACTCGGCGCGCGATCGCTGCCGAGTTTTTGTGCGAGCGTCGACTCGAGCGCATCGAGCGCGCTTCCGGCCGCGACGAGCTCCGCCTCGATCGCCGCGAATCGCGCCGACGGCGTGAGCGACACCGCGACCAGAAACTTCGACTGCGTGACGACTGTGTCCGCAAGTGGCGCAGCACCTTTGGCCGGTTTCGCGTTCGCGATGTACAGCGCCGATTCCCAATCGCGCCACGCGTACGCCTTCGTCTCCTCGCCCGCGGGTGCGGTGATCGGCACGGATTTCAGGGGCAATACGAGCCGGTCCGCGATCCAGACGATCGGAGAAACTCGCGCGTCGCCGTTGCCGTCTTCCAACGCCGGATAAACGCCGTCCCAGAAATTCGTACAGAGCGAGGTGAGCACATTCATCCCGCGCTCGAATCCGGCGAACCCGTGCATCGCCGTCCACGCCTCACTCATCCACGCCGCGATCTGCAGGTCTTTCGTGCGCGACTCGAGCGCCGACTCGCACACGCGCGCAACGCCGGGCCAATCGGCTTTTTTCAATTCGCGCTGCCACACGCCCTGCGGCAACGTCGGATCGTCCTGTTCGCGCAGTTGCTTGATTTCGTCGTACAGCGGATCGAAGCGCAGCCACTCGCCCACGGGACGCTCGTCGCTGATCGGCGCGGAAAAGCGTTCGACATCCGGAAGCGTCATCGCGCCCCCTCCGCATTCGCATCGAGTTGCGGCGCGGCAATCGGGAAGCGCGGCAATTCGACCGGCTGATTGGTGCCTGCGCCGAGGAGCGCGAGGCGCATGAAGACGCGAACGGGTGTGATGTCGGACGCGAGGCCGCCGGCGGGCTTCGACGCGAGGTCGAACGCGAGCGTGACCGGTTGCGCGTCGGTGTATCCGGGCAGTTCCTCGGCGCGCACGCGATGATCGGCGAGCGCGGTCAGCAGCGCCCAACGATTCTCATAATTCCAGACGACCTTGCGTTCACCGTCGAACGCGGCGCGTACTTGCTCGTCAATCACCGGCACGCGCGGCGCGTGTTCGGCCCAACGCAGCGAAACGCGAATGGGTTGTCCCGCGGTCCAGCGAATTTTCTTCGGATCGCGATTCGTGACGGGTTGCCCGTCGACTTCGAGCGACCAGCCGATGATTTGCGCGCCGTCGATCTCCCGCGGCCGCAATGTGCGGAACGTCGGCTCGATGTCGAGCGACGGTGCGAGCTCGGGCTTCGGCGCGTCGATGAAGGTCGCGAAGAACGCGCGCACTGAGGTCATGTCCTCAATGAATTTGCGATGCGCCTGCTGCGACGCGCTGAGGCCGCCCTGCGTCTCCGGCGCAATGAGCACGGCTTTGTTTTCATCGAACAGTTTGAAGAACGTGCGCAGGTCGCTGGGCTCGGCCTCGGTGACTGCGCCAGACAATTTCTCTGCGAACGGATAGTGTCCCGCGAGGCGTTGATTGAAGTAGCGCTCGAGCGTCGCGTAGCGCGTGAACGAATCGCGACCCGCGAGTTCGACGCAGCGCGCGCGCACACGTCGCGACAGTTCATACGCGGTCTCGCCGAAGAAGCTGTGGACGCGAAATCCGCTCGGCAATTCGGCGACGGAGCAATCGGCAGGCTTCAGCTTCGCCATGCGGACGGCGACGTAATCTTCGAGCACGGCGATCGAGTTGCCGGGCTTCTTCGCGTCGAAGTCGCGGACGTCGTCGATGATCGCCTGCCAGCGCGCGACGAGATCGCGCACGTCCGGACTCTTCGACACCGGCGATTTCGCGAGCCACGCCAGTGGCGGCTTCGCGTAATTCATCGCGACGAACGCGAGCCGTCCGCGCGTCGCTTCGAGCCACGACGCGAGCTCCGTTTCATCGCGCTTGCCCCACACGCGCGGCGTCGGCGGCGTTGTGCCATCCCAGCGCGCGATGTCCTCGAACGTCGAGTACGGACGATCGCGCACGACGAATTCGTCGATGCTCCGCAGCATCCGCACCGCCTCCGCGCTCACGGACGCGCCAACCATGTGCCCCGCTTCAGGCGACAGCCGCGTCGAAGCGTCGAGCACCGCCTCTAGAGCGGGGGTGAGCGTGTTGAAACGCACGACGTCGAGGCGAACCTGATCTTCGCGCTCCGACGGGCTATCGGTGTAGTCGACGAGCTCCTCTTGCCGCGCGCGTCCGATCGCGCCGAGGACTTCGTTCAGTGCGCGGTCGCGTGCGACTTGATCGACGGCGACGCGCACATCCTGCGGAAACAGCGTGAGCGTATTCGTGCGGAATCGCTCGTACGCCTGCGCGAAGCCGATCGCCTGATCGAGCTCCGCGGTGTTCCAATTCAGACGACGGCGCTCCGGCAAATCCGTGCGGATCAGGCCCGAGTCGCGTTTCGCCGCGACAAAGGACTGTCCGAGAAATGTCGCGAGCGCCGATTGCAATAGCACGGACTCGCCCGACAACTGCTGTTGTGGGCGATCCTGATGCACGAGGAGAATCGTTTTCGTCAGCGACGTCGATGCAGTCGCCAATCCCTGTTGGAATCGGCTCCAGCGCGTCTTCGTCGCACTGCGCAAATCCTCGGCAGCTTTAGGACCGAGGAAGCTCGTCGTCGCGACGTTATCGACGAGCTCTTTGAATTTCGGACCGAAATCGAAATCGCGCCGGAACGCCCACTCCATTTCGGCGCCGGCGAGGTCGCCGTCGATGCGTCGCAGTTGCTCGGCAACCTTGCGCAATGGCTCCGTGTCGCCGTTCGCGGGCGGCTGCCACGTCAGCGTCTCGACGCTTCGCTTCAGCCAGTCGAGTCGCGCGGTCAATCCATTGCGGAGAAACAGCGCGTCGTGAAAGTCGGTCGACAGCCGGACCAATTTGCGCGATGCGGCTTCGCGAAATGCGACGCTCGGCTCATAGCGTCGATATTCCGCTTCGACGAGCGCGTGACGATAGAGATGCGCCTTGCGATAGAACGACGCGTCCAGTTCGACGCCGAACGAATATCGCACGAGCTTCCCGACCTGGCGCAGGTCGCCGCTGTCGTGCAATCCATTGAAGGCGACGATGTGTTCGTCGAGCTCGTGGAGGTCGTTGACGTACTGCTGCAATTCACCGAATTCGCGCAGCGACGCAACGGGCACGACGGGATCGGCCAGCCACGGACTCGGAACGTTTCGATCGACGACGGTGGGAATCGTGCCGAGGGACTCGATGCGGCCTTCGTCGAGCGGGACGAGTTTCTTCGCTTTGGCGCGCAAATCCTCGCGGATCGCACGGAGGATGATGTCGTGAAACGCATCCGTGAACGCGTGCTCGAGATCATCCTGAAACGGATCGGCCCACGAAACCGGCACGAAGATCGAGTCGTAGCGATCGAACGTGATGGCCGACATGCCATTGAGCAGCGAGATCGCGTTCTTGCCGAGCGTCGTCGACGACACGCCCGTCGCATCGTTCTTCTCCATCGCCTCGGCCGCATTGCTCAGCACAGGCTCGAGGACGGCGTTCTGCCGCCGGAACATCAGCGCGGACCAGAGGATGCTCAACAACGCGAACCCGAACGCCGCGGCGGCGATGCTTTTCGCGACTGTGACTGCGCGATTGCGCGCCATCACGGTCTGCGTCGTCGGCGATGCGAGGCGATACTCGGCGAATATTTTCTTGTCGAATAATTCGGCGAGGAATGCGACCGGCCCGGACGGCGGCCCATCGTGGGTCGCAGCGGGACGCTCGCGCCCACAGAAATAGAGACCGCGGAAACTCAGCGTGCCGTGATACGCACTCGCTCGGAACAGACCGTCGAGGACGGGGCGCAGTGACGTGCCGAGTGTCGTGAGTCCGGGCAGTAATCGAAGGAGTGCGTCGCCTTCCTTCGTGCCGATGGACAACACCTCCATCGCAACGTCTTCGAGTCGCTGCACGAGCGACTGCAGTGCGTCGTCGATCCACGTGGTGCGATAGTTCGCGTCGATCGAATTCGGATTCGACCAGCCGACGATCTGGCGGCAATCGAGATCGAGGAGGCTGCGGCACAGCGCCTGGAATCCGGCGACGCTCTCGCATCCGGTGATGAGCACGTACGCGGGCAGGCGGAAGCCGAGGCGCTGTTGCGCGTCCCACACTTTTCGATAGGTTTTCGCGGCGCGCGCGGCGAGCTCGGTGCGTTTCGTTTCACTCGTGATGCCGTCGACCAGCTCCGCGCACGAGAACGTGAAGATGATTCCGTCGATCGGACGCTTCGGCCGCAGTCGCTGCAGTTGCGTAATGACGGAGTCCCAGCCGAGCTCCTCGCCGACGACGTCGAGCACGACGCCGCCACCGAAGATCCAGAAGCCGCGGCCTTCGCCGAGTGCCGTGCCGGCTTCGTCGGGCAGCCCCCACGTCAATTCGAGGCCGGCGTTCGCGAGCAGGTCGGAGTCACGCGAGCCGCGATCGCCGACGCAGAGAAGCAGCGGGACGTTCTTGCGATCGCCGTCCGCCTCGCGATCGATGAGTTTCGCGGCGCGACGAAATGCGGCCGGAATGTCGGCCACGATGACGTCGTCCTTCACCGGTTTCGGTTCTTCCGGCGGCGGCTCCTCCGCGTCGACAAATTCGGTCTGCTTCGCCGATTTGCGCAGGAGCAACAGCAGCAGAATCAGGACGACCAGCGCCACGATGAGCACGGCGGCCAGCGCGTACGGCCACATGCCGGCCATCAGTCCTGCTCCTCCGACTTCGGCGTGTCCTTCGGTTTCACGCCGTCGCCGTCATCGTCTTCATCCGCCTCTGCCAGCGGACCGGCCTTCGCTTCCTCTTCCTTTTCGCGTTCCTCGACTTTGCTGATGCTCGTCATTGCCGGCGCGAGCGCCCCCACCGAGACGCGCCACACGGCGTATGTGCCACCGAACCACAACAGCAACGCGCCGGCGGTCGCCCAGATCCACGGCCGCAGATACGGCAATTCCGTGCTCACGGCTTCGTCGAGCGTCGCGGAGTACGCCTGCGGCACGACGGCAACGTCGCCGCGGAGCGTCACCGGATCTTGATTGAAGATGAAGTGATAAATGCGATGTCTGTAAACCGCGATGCGCTCTTCGGCATCGGGACGGTCACGATATTTCCCGAGAAATCCGAGGCCGAGAACCATGAGGTAGATGCGGGCGAGCTCGAGGCGGAGAAGGTCGCGCTCTTTGAGCAATTCCTCGATGCGCTCGAACAGCGCCTCCCCGGCTCTGTGCGAATTGAAGAATTTCGCCTCGAGCGACTGATTGCGCCAGTTGTCGCGACCTGCCCAGTCGAAATTCAGAAAATAGTCGTCGGCGAGCGCGGCCATCGCGAATTGTGCGCGGTCGTACAATTCGCGTCCGAAATCACCCCCGTGCGTCCCGGCTTCCGCTCTCTGTCGATCGAGCAGTGAGGACAGTCTGCGCCACACCATCGCCGTCGATTCTTTCGCTGCAGTCTCGCCCGGCTTTGCATCCTCTCCCTGCAATGCCATCCCGCCGCCGGACGTCACGCGGCCTTTGAGTCGGACGAGCTCGAGATGAAATTCCTGAAATTTGTCGATGAGGAACATAGGGATCACGCGAGATTGCGGACGAACAGCACAATGGAATCGGGACGAAGACGGCGAGCGTCGCCGGGACTGGTGACGATGAGGTCTTCGCCGGTCTGGATAAATTCGGGATCGGGAGTGACGCCGTAAAGCGTCATGCCGCGCGGCGGGACGAGATCGATATCCGCCTCGATCTGTTTGCGCTCCGCGCCGGTGACTTTGTGGTCGCGTGTCGATGTGAGTCGCGACCGGCTGGCGATGATGCTGCGTGCAACCCACGCCGCCATTTCGGGATCGGACACGCCCGACGGCGCGCGCACGCCGAGGACGACTTTGCGGCCGTTCCACTCCGGCTTGAACAGCAGCCGGAATTCGTCGCCCTCCATCTTGAACGGGTGCGACACGTATGCCTCATGGAATCCCTCGGCCACGCACTCGTGGATCGCATTCGCAACTGCTTCGAACGACGTCAGAGGATCGTCGTGATCGTATGGCGCGAGCACCGGCGGCACGAGCGAGCTGCCGAGTCCCGCGATGTGCCCGAGGACTGAACAGAGCGAGACGTATAAAGAAAATGGATGCGCGACGCCGGATCGCAGCACCGCCTCGAAGGACGGCAATTCGCCGACGAGGCAATGCGTCAACAATTTCCGCTCGACGAATTGCGGTGGCGTGTCGGACGACGACGGGGAATTGATTTCTTCCGCGAGCAGCGTCGATTTCTCGCGCAATCGCGTCGCGAGCTGCATGCAAACGTCGTAAATCAGCGAATCGACGCCGACGCGTAGTGCGGGCGGCTCGTAGCGTGTCCGGGAGTACGAACCGTTGGCGAATTCGACGCGCGCGATCGGGAAACTGACGTATTTCGCGGCGATGTCGTCGCCAAGGATCAATTCGAATTTGGGCTTCTGTACTGGTGTGTGCAACGCGCCCTCGCCTGTCGTTTCGTCAGCGAGCGACTCCGATTGGACAGACGCGTAGCGTTCCTTCACGTCCACTTTGGGACCTCGCTTCACTACCGCGATGTGGACCGTCAATGGCTGTTTGCGGAGCGTGTCGGCGCTCAGCGTCAGGTCTTTGGTGAGCTTCGCGGGGTCGCTTTCGGTCTGGAGTGCAATCAGCCCGTCAGGAAATACCCCTTCCAGCTCGGTCACCTTGAACAGGCCGGCCGTCAGCGCGGCGGTATCGATCTTGAGTTTCCGGACGCCCCAATGAAATGGGCCCGCCGCGGCGGCGTGGTAATGAACGAGCAGTTCGTGACGGAGTGCCGTCTGCTGAAAATGTTGCGGCACGAGCAGCATCCCCTCGTGCCACTGAATTGCGGGAGGCACGTCATCCGCCGTGACTTGCCCGCGCGTCGCGGGGATGGCGCTCATTGAGGCACCTCGACGGAGAGATCGCGCGGTCCAAGGATGATCTTGAAGGGTTTGGGCCGGCCCACGACTTCGCGGTGCGGCCCTTCCGTTTGATAGTCGGCGAACAGGACGACGTTGCGCGCACCCGCGCGATATTCGATCTGCATGGGCTCGATCGTCTGGCCGGGCGTCCATTCCCAGCTTTTCACCACGACCGACGGATGGTCGGCCACATACTGTTCTTTATTCTTGAACCAGTCCGAGGCTGGCATTTCCGTCAATTTGTCGACCAATTTGTCGTCATAGACGAGCAGCAAGTCGACGGCCACCGGACTGTTGTCGTTCGCCTCGTCGGCGATCGTCACTTCGATCGGCAATTTCCCGCCGAACGCCGATCGGACCTTGCGCCCCATCGAACAAGAGGACAACAGAGCCACAATGGCCACGGCGCAGCCGAATTTGATGAAGACTGCGTCACCACGCGATGCCGTACAGCATCCTGGAACACGTTTCATTTGATTGGGACCCTTTGCTGAAGGTGTGGGCGCATAGTAGCTTTTCCCTACCCTTCCGTATACATATTTTTTCCGTCTTGATGGATATTGTGTTCAATAGAGAACAATTCATTGAGAAGTTGGTCCTGTAATGAACCAACGCGGCCTCGCGATGCGCTGATGAGCTTCCTGAAACGATTCGTTGCGTCGCGTCACTACTGGTCATTACCAGGAGGTGTTCATGTACAGACGAAACGCTGTGGGGGTATCTGTTCTCTTGTTGCTCGCGATGGGATGCGCGTCGTCGTCATCGACCGATCCCGCGCGGCAGACGCTCACGTCGTGGGAGATCACCACGGGGCGGCAGACGCGTGCGCCGGTGGAGCGCGGCGCGATTCTCGACGGCGGTGCCGTCGTGGCCACGAATGCAGAGCTGTATCGCGTCCGCGGGAGCGAGACCACGACCATCTCGCAGCAACCCGAACCCGACGCGCGACTCGTGCTCGCGCCCGGCGGGCGCTTCTACGCGTGGGTCCGCGCACGCGTCAGCGCGAACGACGCGCGCTCGCTCGTCGAGCTCTTCGAAGTCGACGGCGGTCGCCGCGCATCCTTCGAAACCGACCCCACGGCCGGCCCCGCCGAGTTGCACCTCGGCCGGGACGCCAAAGTGATCCTTACCCGCGCACCGCTCCTCGATCCCGAAGGCGCGCGCGGGCCGTTCCGCTACACGTTTTGGAGCGCGAGCGGCGCGAAGATCGGCTCCGTCGATTTCGATCGCGGCAACATCGCGCTCTCCGCGGACGGTACGGCCGTCGCGATTCTCGGACTCGCAGAAACGCGCGCGTATTCAGCGTCCGGCGCGGAACTGTGGCGAGTCCAGGGTCGCTTCCGCATGGCGGCGCTGAGCTCCGCGACAGGACCGGCCTTGCTCAATCCGGCCGAGAAGGGCGCGATCAATCAGATCGTGTTCGCCGGAACCGGCACGTCCAGACGCACGCAATTGCCGACGCCCGTGCACAAACTCGCGATCTCGCCAGACGGCGCGACCTCGGCGGCGGCCGGCGATCGCGGCAGCTACTTCTTCATCGACGTCGCCGCAGGCGCATTGCGCGAACAGGGCGTCGCGCCGTCCGACAGCGGTGTTCCCTACATCTTCGACCTCGAGGTCGCCAACCCGAACACGCTGCTCCTCGGCGTCCTGCATCGTCTCGACGATGGCACCTGGCCGACAGCCAGCGTCGTCGCGGTGCAGAAAAGCGGCCGCGTGTCGTACCGAAAATCCGTCGCCATTCGCGAGGCGCTGGCCGGCGTGCCAGGCATCGACATTTTGTATGGCGCATCCGAATTCATCGCTCACACGCGCGAGACGACCTTCCGAGGTCGTGTCGACGGGAGACCATGATCATGAAACGAATTCTTCTCCTCCTGCTCATCGCGGTCAGTGCGCACGCGCAGACCTGGCCGCTCGAGCCGACGGGCAGCGATCATCCGATCGGAAATACGTTCGGTGAATATCAGGACTTCGGCTTGAATTTCCAGCATGCCGGCATCGATATTCTGGCCGTTCCCAAACTCAATGCCGACGGCACTGAAAATGCGGCAGCTCCGTGGGTGCGCGCCACTGTGGCCGGTACGCCAACATCGATGGACAACAATCCCGGCAGCTACAACTTCACATACGTCACTACGGCCGCTGGCCGCGATTATCTCTACGGCCATCTCCAGCAGGACAGCTATCACGCCGACTATACGACGGCGTTCATGAACGGCACGGCCATCGCCGCGAATGCGCAGGTGTCGAAAGTCGCACGCTGGGGATTCTGCGATTACCACCACCATCACTACGAAATTCACGATGGCGCGACGCTCATCAGTCCCTATTTCGACATCTCGCCCGATCCCGATGGATTCGCGCCCGCCGTCGAGTCGATCAATTTTGCGACGAACAATTCCAATCCGTGGTCGGTGAAGAATGCCGTCGCGGCGGGCGGCTGCACAGTCGTCGACGGACTCGTCGACATCATCGCCGAAGTCCGCGATCGCGACGACGCCGGCTCGGTCCTGCCGGGCGCCGATTCGAACTGGCCGCGTAATCTGCGTTGGAGAGCGTGTCCCGACAGTTCACCCGACTGCGCGTGGCAGGACACGCATCTTTACGACGACATGCCATTCGCGTGGTGGAACTCGGCGACCGCCGTGGCGATGACTATCTTCAGCACGCGTGCGCCGTGGGTCAGCAGCTCGAATTATTGTGGACCGGGCGCGCAATACGGGATCGTCACGAATTTCGGCGCAGGCGGATCAGCCGACGCGTCGGGTTCGTGGAACACGTCGTTGCTTGCAAATGGTCCGTACAGCGTCTCCGTCGAAGCGACCGACTTCTCGGGCAACGTGACGCGTCGCAGCGTTCGCGCGTGTGTGCAGAACGGCGGGGCTTGCACGACCGAGGTGATGATTCGCGATGGCGTTGACGACAGTGGCGGCATTCCGTATGGCGGGCCGAACTGGTGGGTCAGTCCCGACATCACCGCGAATCCGGGTACGCCCGATGAGGATGTGAATATCAACCTCGGCCTG
>DASVNL010000737.1:0-7602 GCA_036383875.1 Thermoanaerobaculia bacterium | reverse complement strand
GTGGTCAGTCTCCCGGGCGCCGCGCGCAACGAAGCCGCGGATCTCATCGCCCTCGGCATGCGCGCCGATCATCACGAAGAGCGCGTCATTCAGCACAGCAGTTGCGCCGTGCTGTCCGTGAACACACTCACCGCACGCGAGCTCGCGCTGCCGTCGTAGGAGCTGACCATGACGCTCGAACGCCGCATTCTCGAGACCCTTCGTTGGCAGCCCGGCCTCGACGTCGAGCGCGTGAAGCTCGCGGTGTCCGACACTGGACGCGTGACGCTCGACGGAATCGTGCCCACGTATGCCGACAAGTGCGCAGTCGAAGAAGCCGTAGCGCGCATCCCGGACGTCGCGGGCGTGCGAAACCACCTCGAAGTCCGGCTGACGATCGGCGACTATCGTCCGGACGACACGCTCGAGCGCGTGTTGCGCGAGATGGTCGACTGCTTAGCGCGCATGCCGGCAGACCGGCCGCGCGTTTCGGTTCTCAACGGATGGGTCACGCTGGAAGGAATGGTCCAGTACCCGTTTCAGAAGCAGCTCGTGGAGAACGCCGTTCGCGAAGTGGCGGGCGTCCTGGGCATCACGAACCGGATCGCGATCGAGAAGCGGCGGACGAAACGCCCGCCGCTCTCCGTCATTACTTCTTGATCGATCGGATGAACGCCACTACGGCGTCGATGTCGGCCGGCGTGAGCTTGCCTTTGTAGGCCGGCATTTTTCCCTTGCCGTCGGTAATCCACTTCACGAGCTCGGCGTCGGTCTGTTTCTGCACCTCGGCCGAACGAAGATCCCGGAGCTTCAGGTTCTTCCCCATGGTCGTCTGGCCGGCGCCGTCGGGGCCGTGGCACATGGCGCATTTGGCCTTGTAGGTCGCGGCGCCGTCGGCCGCGAGGGCAGACGGCGCTGCGATGGCGATGCAGGTTGCGAGAATCGTCAGCAGTTTCTTCATAGTTCTCCTTTTCATTTCGCGGCGAAGGTCCGCATGTGCGTGACCAGCGCTTTGATCTCAGCGTCCGTCAATTTGTCTTTGTAGGCGGGCATTTTTCCTTTGCCGACCGCGGTCCAGTCATAGAGCTGCTTGTCGGTCTGCTTCTGGACTTCGGCCGAGCCGAGGTCGCGAAGATTCATTTTCTTGCCCATGGTGGTGTCGCCTTTTCCGTCGGCGCCGTGGCACATGGCGCATTTGGCCTTGTACGTGGCGGCGGCGTCGCCGAAGGCGATCGGCGCAATCGTGACGATGGCAATCAATAACGCGGATTTCATTCTCATGGTCGTTTCTCCTGATTACATTCCGCCGCCCGTATGGCAGTCGGAACAATTGACTGCTCGCAGATCGCCCAGATCGACCGGGTGTTCGAACGCGGCCGTCGCGCCGCTTTCCGCGAGCACGGTGTGACAGAGGTTGCAGTCCTTGCTGAGGCGCTTGCCATCGCGGCTGACGTGTTGATCGTCATGGCAGCGGAAGCAGCCGAGCGTGCGCATGTGGCCGACGTTATCGGCGTGCGTGCGCCAGTCGACATTCATTTCGGGGAATCGCGTGGATTTGAAGATCTGCTGGAGCTCCGCCGCGGCCGCGGTGATTTGTTTGCGCTTCGCGGCGTAAACGGCGGGGTGATTGTCGCGATAGAACGTCTCGAGATCGGCGCGGATCGCGCCTGTGGCTTCGTCCGTCGTCTTGTAGTCCTTCGCCAGAACCGCGACGGCCTGTTGCTTGATGTAAGGGAGTGACCGATCGAGGCGTCCTCCGCGCACGGCGCGGTCGACGGCGAGGTCGGGCGAGCGATAGATGTGCGTCGGGCGATTGTGGCAATCGACGCAATCCATTGTCCGTTTCGGCGCGGCCGCGATCTGCGCGTCCGTCAGTTTCGAATCCTCTGCGCGATATTCGGTGACCTGCCCGGTCTTGCGGTTGCGGACGCGCACGTACGGAATCACCTGGCGTTGCTTGTCCGCGGCCATGTACGTCACTTCATTGGCGATGTTCATGTGCCAGTGAATGCCGGTGGTCTGGCCGGACTCCGGACTGCCGCCGCCCGTCTTGATCAACAGGCGCACGGTGCGCGGCGTGCTTTCTTCGTCGTAGGCGTAATGATCGAAAACTTTGAGCTGCGCGCCGAAGAATTTCTCGGGCCAGTGGCACTGCTCGCACGTCTGTTGCGCGGGACGGAGATTTTCGACGGGCGAGGGGATCGGTTTCGGATATTTCTTCGCGATGACCGAATACACCTGATAGGCACCCGAGAGTTTCGATTTCACGAACCACCCTGCACCCGGCCCGACATGGCAACCGGCACAGCCGACGCGCGCGTGCGGCGACTGCTGATACGCGGTGTACTCCGGATGCATGACCGAATGGCACATCGTGCCGCAGAACGCGTCGGACTCCGTGTAGTGATAAACCTGATAACTCCCGACGACCGACATCGCCACGAAGACGAAGAGGCTCAGTGCAGTCCAGATGAGAATCAGCCGTGTGCGGCGTTCATTGAGGTCGACGCGCGGATATTCGGGAACTTCGCCCGGCGCACGCATGCGCCGCCGGCGCCGCTCGCGCCACATGCCGAAGAAGAACAGCACCAGGCCGAAGATCAGAATCGCAGGCGCGACGATCCAGGTCAGGATGCCGAGATAAGGATTCGAGTGTGTCCCGGTGGTATCGAGATAGATGAGAAACGCGAGATTGATGAGACCGAGGACGGCGATGCCGACCCCGATCTCACTGATGAGGTTCCGGGACAGTGGCACTGGCCGCGCCGAATCCGACATTACTCGTCCCCTTCGTGTGTGGATTCATCATGCGCCTTTTCGTGCGCACGAGGATGCTCTTCTTCGAAATGTTCCTTCGAAACCTTACCGTCGAACCACGCCCAATTCATCGGGTAAACGTCCGGGTCGAAGATGACGTGATAGATGTGCCAGACGATAATGGCGAGTGTTGCCAAAATTGCTTCGTAGTAGTGGACGGTTGTGGCGATATCGATCCACCAGCGCGGAATCCACGCGGCGACGTCGACCGAGTACCAGATCATCAGACCCGTAATGGCCATGACGATCGTGCCCCACAGTCCGGCCCAATATTCGGCTTTCTCTGCATACGTGAAGCGTCCCGCCTGAAGTTTGCGATTGCGCAGCACTGCGACGAGATCTTTTGCGTCCGAGAAGCGGAACCAGAAGTCGCGCAGGCCCTTGCGTCCTTCGCGCGTGAGGGTCATGTATCCGAGGTGATAAATGCCGAGGATGATCATGATCACGGCGGCGACGCGGTGAATCATCCGGCGGATCGTCTCGGGGCCGCAGATCTTCGCCAGTAAGGAATCAGGCCACGCGAGCGCGAAGCCGCTGATTACCAGCACGATGAAACTGGTGACGAGAATGAAGTGCTGGATGCGCTGATTGAGGTTCATCCGCACGAGCGTCCGTCCGCTCGCGCGCCGAGCTGCCTGCGCTTTGCGCCACCAGATCAGCAGATTGTGGAACGCCATGAAGCCGATCGTCAGGATGATCAGCACGATGTAGATCCGGCGGATCCACGTGTTGATCAGCGATCCCGTGTCGTCGGTCTCGCCCGCACTGAGATGGACCTTGCCGCGCGCGAAATTCGCCTGCGCGCCCTGGTGGCATTTCCCGCAGGTTTTCGCGAGATTCGCGGGGTTTACGGCCGATTTCGGATCGGATGACGGCCGGATGTCGTGCGTGCCGTGGCAGCTTGCGCAGTCGGCTGCAGTCGTCGAGCCGAGCTGGCGCGCCAGCCCGTGATAACTCGATTCGTACGAGCTGACGCGCGTCGCCGCGACGCCGAGCTCCTGATTGAGGCGCACGCCTTCGTGACAGCGAATGCAACTCGCACGCGGTCCGCGGGAGGGATCGTGCGCGGACGCGATGCTGTGGATGCCGTGGCAATCCGTGCAGACCGGCGTCGACCCGTTTCCGCGGGCGAGCGCTTTGCCGTGCACGCTGTCGTGATACTCGCCGGCGATCGCGGCGTGACACTGGCCGCAGGTCCGGCCGACATTGAACTTGAAGATTCCGGAGAGCGGATCGTTCGCCGGTCGCACGTTGTGCGAGTCGTGGCAATCCGTACAGACCGCGGCGCGTGTCGAGCCTTTCGCCACGGCCTTGCCGTGCACGCTTTCCTGATACGAAATCGCGGGCTGAGCGCTCAGTCCGGCCTTCTGCATCACGAATTTCTGGCCGTGGCAGCTCGAACAGATCTGCGGGATCTTTGCGCGCTGCATCGGCTGAATTTCGTGAGCCGGGCCGTGACAATCCTTGCACTGCGGCCCGTTTCCTTTTCCGGAGCTCGTCGCTTTCGCGTGCAGGCTGTGATTCCACGCCTCGACGGCGTCGCTGTGACAGGACGCGCAGTCGACCTTTTTCGGCGCGGGGTCGTGCGGAACGGCATTGATGTCGGCGTGACAGCCCGTGCAATCGAGCGGGGCGTGCACGGACGCGGTGAATTTGTCCGCGTGTACCGTGTCGTGACACGCAAGACATTCGTCGGCGGAGAGTTGCGCGGACGCCGGAAGGGCGGCCAGGGCAAAGAAGATGGCAATCAGGAAGGTGCGCATAGCAAGGCCTCGCGGGCACAGTAGGGTGACGGTGCACATTGAGCGAGGAGGCCAGTCACCAGTACCGTGTGACAGGCCTCACGGCCGCTCGTAACGCGAGAGACGTTTTCCAACGCGATTGAGAACGATCACGCGCACCGCGTACCCGGCGAGGACGAGAAGGGAAATGATGTACGCCGCCCAGACGAAGGGCCAGCCACCTTGAACGATTCCTCTCATGACGCCACCTCCACAACGGCTCCGTCCCAGTCCGGAACGGGCGGAAGCTCTTCACGCGCCTGCAGTTCCGCCGCGCGTGCGCGGAGAATCAGCACGCCGGCAATGAAGAGCAACAATGCGGCGAAATTCAGCATCAGCGGGATGAGAAATTCGCGCGAGATCTCCTTCGCCGACGATTGCTGCTGATGCAGGGAGTTCCACCATTTGACCGAGTAATAAACGATCGGCACGTCGATGAATCCGACCACCGTGGCCACGGCCGACCACGTCGCGCGTCGCATCGGATCTTCGACGAAACGGCGTAATGCGGCGATGCCGAGAAAAGCCATCAACAAAATGGCCACCGTCGTCAGGCGCGGATCCCAGTCCCACCAGACGCCCCACGTCGGCTTCGCCCAGATCGCGCCCTGCACGGACAACAGAAAACAGAGCACGACCGACATTTCGATCGCCGCCTCGAGCCGGTGATCCCAGCGCCATTTCTCGGACGCCAGCCAGGCGATCGCGCAGATGAACGCCCAGGTGAGAACGAGCATCGCGCTCCAGGCCGTCGGTACGTGGACGTACATGATGCGCTGCACTTCGCCCATGAATTGTTCGGGCGGCGCAATGGCCAGACCGTAGTAGGAGCCGGCGCCGAAAAGTATCGCGGCGATGGCGATCAATAGAAGAGGGAGAAACTTGGAAAGTGGCGCTGTGGTTTCCATTTCGGTCCGTACCTTTCCTGTCTGTACGGGACCATACTGAAGGGGTAATCGTTCAGGAGCGACCCGCCTCACGTGGCGATGTGACGGCTGTCACACGTCATCAGTAGTCGCGCGCATGGCTGGCCTCGCCCCCGCGGCCTTAGCGTGACTCCGACACACAGGAGTCACCACTCGGGATGATGAAGAGGACACATATGAGAATCCAACGACGCCTGCTCCGCACACTTCTGGTGCTGACCATGACGGCTGCGCTCACGGTCTCGGCTTCTAGCGCGGGACGTCGCCGCGCGGCGGGGACGCCGTCCGAACCGGACACGCCTAAATTCAAGACCGATCAGATCGAGGCTTATCTCAGCGAGGACGTGATTGCGTACATCCGTCCGGGACTGAAGATCAAGGTCAACTCGGTCACCATCGGCACGGATCGCAAGCCGGTCGTGGACGTGACGTTCACCGACGACTTCGACCAGCCGATCGACCGCCTCGGCAAGACGACGCCTGGCCCGGTCACCGCCAGTTTCATTCTCGCCTGGTGGAATCCGGCCGAGCGACATTACACGGCCTACACCGTTCGCACTGTCACGACGCCGGCCAATAGTCCGCGTCCGGGTGTGACGACTGTTCAGGCGAACAGCGACTCCGGCGGAACGTGGACGGATCTCGAGACCGGTCGCGCGAAGTACAAATTCGGCACGACTCTGCCTGCGGGATTCGATCAGACGAAGACCCATACGCTGGGTTTCCAGGCGTTCCGCAATCTCACCGACATTCCGGCCATTGGCGTCGGAAAGAACTACTACGCCAATCTCGAGTACGACTTCCGTCCCGACGGCCAGCCGGTCACGGAGACGTGGGCGAAGATCAATGACCAGACCAGCTGCCTGGCCTGTCACGACAAGAAGACCTTCGGCTTCCACGGCAGCAGTGCACGCCGCGACGTGAAACTGTGTGTGTTGTGCCACCAGCCGCAGACGGTCGATCCAGACACCGGCAACACCATGGATCTCAAAGTGATGGTGCACAAGATCCATGCGCCGGCCGAGCTTTCCGCGCCGTACGTGATTTACGGCAACGGACAGTCCGTGCACAACTACTCGCACGTGACGTATCCGCAGGACGTTCGCAATTGCGACAACTGTCACGAAGGCATCGACGCGACGAAGAAGCCGGCGCAGTCCGACGCCTGGTTCACGAAACCGGGACGCGAGGCCTGCGGCTCCTGTCACGACGACATCAACTGGGTGACCGGTGCGAATCACGCAGCCGGCCCGCAGCTCAATGACAGTCAATGCGCCTCGTGCCACCAGCCGTCGAGCGAAGCGGAATTCGACGCCTCCATCAAGGGCGCGCACATGATTCCGTTGAAATCGAAACAGCTCAAAGGCATCACCGCGACGGTCGTCAGCACGACGAACATGGCCCCGGGCAAGAAGCCGACGGCGGTGTTCCTGCTGAAGAACGCCGACGGCACGTTCATCGACGCGACGAAGCTCGCGACGTTCTCGCCGATTCTCGCCGGCTCCACGAGTGACTACACGTGGTACCGCCGCGAAGAAGGCCGCACGACGGGCGTGTTTGACGCCACGACGGGCACCACGACCTACACGTTCACGAACGCGATTCCGGCCGATGCCACCGGCTCCTGGACCATCAGCGCCGACATCCGCCGCAATGCGACGTTGAAGCGTGGCGACGGCGGTGCCGACATCACGCTGCAGGAATCGACCATCAATCCGATCAAATACGTTTCGCTCACTGCAGGCGCCACCGCAACGCCGCGCCGCACCGTGGTCACGATGGCGCAGTGCAATCAGTGCCACGACAGCCTCTCGCTGCACGGCGGCCAGCGCAATGCGATCGAAGAATGCGTGATCTGCCACAACCCGAAAGAGAGCGACGTGACGCGCCGTCCTGCGAATGCAGGCCAGCCGGAGTCGGTGTCGTTCCAGCGCATGGTCCATCGCATTCACACGGGTGAAGAGCTGACGCAGGAGTACACGGTCTTCGGATTCGGCGGCACTCCGATCGGCTTCAATGAAGTGCTCTATCCGGGCGATCGCACGAGCTGCGACAAGTGCCACACGGCGAACTCGTACAAACTGCCTCTGCCCTCGAAT
>DASVNL010000736.1:0-6669 GCA_036383875.1 Thermoanaerobaculia bacterium | reverse complement strand
AGGAGGAGCGTCGATTTGGTGAGGCGATAGATGAGCCACGACTGCGCGACCTGCTGCATCCACGTGCCGATGAGCGAGACGAGCTGACCTGCGAAGAAGAGCCGGAAGTTGGTGTGCCGCAGCGCGCGCAACGGATGGGCGCGCGCGGGGGAGGTGGTTTGACTCACAACGCGGCGGAAAGATGCGATGCGCTTGCCATCACAACTTCGCGACTCCATCCGGCACGAGCAGACGCAGCGATCGCGGCAGCACGCGCACGTGCAATTCGGCGTCGAGCGTCAGCGGTTCGCCGTCGAGATGCGCCGGTCCTGACTTCGGCCGGCGGATCGTGACTTCGGCGGTTTGCAGCGACGTCACACCGCTCGCACGATGCAGCGTGCCGTTGAACAAACGCGCGAGCAGGAACGCGGCGTCGATGAGTCGCGTGTCGTCGATGATTACGACGTCGAGCAGTCCGTCCTGCAACGATGCGAGCGGCGCGATGCGCGCGTTGTTGCCGTACTGCCCCGAGTTCGCGATTGCGACAACGAACGCCGCGCGCCGCATCGTCGACGCATTCGCCACGATCTCGTACTCCTCGGCCTTGAAATCCGCGAACGCGCGTAGCCCTTCCTTCACGTACGTCTCGAGTCCGCGCACCTGGCTCGATGCGAAACGATCCGCGACCATCGCGTCGAAGCCGATGCCCATCACGCCGAGGAACGCGTGGCCGTTCACCGTCGCGGTATCGATCGTTTCGATGCGACCGCCTTTGCACGCGGCGAGTGACGCCGCAGGATCGGTCGGCAATCCGATGTGACGCGCGAAGCCGTTGCCCGATCCGATCGGGAGGATCCCGAGCGCGGGCTTGCGTCCGACGAGTCGCTTCGCGGTTTCGTGCACGGTTCCATCGCCGCCGACTGCGTACACGACGTCGATGTCGTCGCGCTCCGCGTCGTCGATGATCGCGTCGACTTGTTCTTTCTCCGCGCACGACACGATGCGATGCTCGAACGGCGACGCGCGGCGGATCACCTCCGCGACGTCGAAGTCGCGACGTTTGCCCGAGCGTTCGTTGACGAGGAAGAGTGCCTTCACGTGCGTGGCTGCCGATGCCGGTCGATCCACACGCCCCACGGTACGAACAGGTACGCAGCGAGTGCGACCCAGCCGATCGCGCGCGCGTCTGGCGGAGGGGGAGAGGTGATGTTGGCGACGTAGATGAGTGCGACGAAGATCACGAGCGCCGACAGTGCGATCGAGCCGATGCGATCGCGCGCGCGCGTCGCGCGGAGATAGAGCGCGAGTCCGCCGATGAAGAGCAGCGACTCGACGATGATCGTCGCGGCGACGTTGTTCCACAGCCCGAGTCCGACCATCGGACCGCCGGGCCACAGCGGCAGATCGGGTCGATGCGTGATGAAGTCGAGCACCCAGTGACTGAGCACCGCCGCGCCAACGACGAGAGCATCACGCCACGATTTGCGAAAGAACCAGTGAATGACGGATGCGAGCAGCGACCAGCCGAGCACGATCAGCAGGCTGTGCGTGATCGGGTAGTCGTAGAAGTCGAGCGGTGTGAACGCGGTGTTGCCCGGCGCGACGCGAACGTGCTCGATGTCGAGCAGCAGCAGGATCGGCCAGATCAGGTCGAGAGCCATCGCCGCCGCGAACAGCGTGCCGAGCGAGACGCGCGGTGCGAGTCGCTTCGCGGCGAAGCCGGCTGCGTGATGACCGATGAACATGGGTGCATTCTAGTTGGCGGTTGGCAGTTGGCGGTTTGTGTCGGCACGCTTTTGGTGCAGTCAGTTCGCAGAAAGTGATCCGACCGACGCGGATCGCGGGTTCGCGAAACCGCCAACCGCCAACTGCCAACCGCCAACCAAATTTTCAAGACGCCCGAATGATCTCCGTCAACACCGGCTTCAACCCATTGATGATGAATTGCACGCCGATGGCGCCGAGGAGTAGCGACATCACTTTCGTGAAGACGGCGCGGCCGCGATCGCCGATGAGTCGTGAGAGCGGGACGGCGGCGAGCAGCACGAGGTAGCACGCCAGGCCGACGCCGACGATCGCGAGGGAGACGGCCATCTTCTGATCGAGGCGCGGGTAGAGATTGACGAGCAGCATCGTCGACGTGATTGCGCCGGGGCCGGAGAGCATTGGGATCGCGAGCGGCACGACTGCGATCGACGCGGGATCGATTTCCGACTTTTCGAGATCCGCGTCATCCATGCGTTTCTCGCCGCCGATGTTGTACGCGCGGCGTTCGTCGGTTTCGGTCAGCGTGCGCAGCGCGTTCGTGAAGAAGATGATGCCGCCCATGATTTGAAACGCCGGCACGGTGATGCCGAAGAATTTGAAGACCCAGTTGCCCGCGACGAGGAAGAGCGTGAGGACGACGATGCATGCCGCGCCGGCGACGAGTGCGACGCGCGCGCGTCCGCGGCGCGAGACGCCGTCCGTCAGCGCGACGAACGACGGGATCACCGCGAGCGGATTCACCATTGTGATCAGCGTGATGAACGAAAGCAGGACGACTTTGGAAAGCGGCACGCGCGGATTCTATGCGAGCGCTGCGACGCGTTCCGCGCGATCCTCTTCGACGTACCAGACCAGCCCCTCGCACGCGCGGCCGGTGATCGTGCTGATCGCGCGGCAGTACAGCTCCACCTGCTCGCGATCTTTCTTCAGCCGCTCGGCGACGGCCGCGCCGGTCTTGTAGTCGATCACGAGTTCGCGCCCGTCTTCGCGCAGCAGGCGATCGATGCGACGCTCGACGAGCGCGCCTTTCTCGTCGACGAAGCGCACGGGAAATTCGCGGCCGATCGTTTCCGCGCGGAGGATGCGCTGGAACGTCGGCGACTGCGGCATCGCGGCGAGCCGCTTGCGCACATCGGCGATTGCGAACTTGTCGGCGGAGAGCTCCGCGGCGGATTGCTGCAGCAACGATTCGACGTTCGATGCGCCGTCCCACAGTTCGAGCACGCGATGCAGCAGCGTGCCGACGGCGCGACCGCGCGAGCTCGCGCGTCGCGCGGCGACTTCGGGCGCCGACAACACGCGCGGCACGTCGTGCGGCGCAGGGATCTCGATCGGCAGCAGGTCCGCGGTTGCGAGCTCGCGTTCGAGGGACTCGTCGACCAGGCGATGGCGCACGCGTTCGGCCGTGCTGTGCACCGCGACCTTCTCGAACGCGACGGTGCCGATCGCGGTGTCGCGCAACTCGCGACCTTCCGCGGGCCACAGCGACGCGAGTGTTTTGAATTCGAGGCCCGCGCCTTCGCAGAGACACTTGATGAAGCCCGTGTTCTTCGTGTCGTCGCCGGTGTTGCAGACGAAGACGACGTCGGTCTTCGCGCGCGTCACCGCGACGTAGAAGAGGCGGCGCATCTCCGCCTCCTCGCGAAAGCCGCTGATCTTCTTCAGCTTCTCGCCGCCGGCGTAGCGGAAGTTGCCGGAGATCGAATCGGCGCGACCGCTGAGGACGATGCTGCGCGGCTCTTCGACGGTGAAGAGTTGCATGGCCTCGCTGCTCGCGACGGGGAACGAGAGATCGGGGAGGATCACCGTGTCGAACTCGAGTCCCTTCGCCGCGTGCACGGACATGATACGCACCGCGTTCTGCGACTCGTCGATGAGACTCGGCTCCATCTCTTCAGGCTCGCTGCGCCGCCGTTCGATTTCGTCGACGAACTGCCGCACCGAGCCGCTCGTGTTCTGGTCGTACTGAAACGCGATCGCGCGGACGTGCTCGAGATGGCGCAAGTGCCGCTCGCCATCCGTCGCAGCGTCGTAAACCTCGGCGATGTGCGTCGTCGCGATGACGAGGTCGATGAGCTGCGAGACGGTGAGCTGATGCGACGCGTCGCGAAACTGCGCGATCGATGCGGCGAACGTTGCCCACGTCGTTGACGTGTCGGGTGCGTCGAGCGTCGTTGCCTGGATGCCGTGCACGATCTCGTCGTCGGTGAGGGCGAAGTACGCGCTGCGCGCGGCGGAGATTTGTGCGCCGAGGTCGAAGGGATAGGCGATGGCGCGCAGCACGGCGACGAGCTCGACGGGCGCGCGGCGATCGAGAAAGAGTCGCGTTGGCGGGAGGACGTAGTCGATGCCGTAGCGATCGAGGATGTCGAGGTAGTCGTCGAGTTTCGTGAGACGGCGAAAGAGAATCGCGAAGCGTTGCAGATCGCGATCGCCGCCTTCGCGATTCGCGCGAATCCACTCCGCGATCGCCTCGCCCTCGACGAAGTAGCGATCAGCTTTGTCGCCGTGTTGCGAATGCAGCAGCGTGATGCGCGCATCGAGTTGGCGTCGCGGCGTGGTGCGCGCGGCGCGCAACGAGTTGTACGCGGGGCGGAAGACGTTCGGATCGTGCAACTCGTCAGGGAAGAGTCGCGCGAAGAGTGCGTTGATGTTGTCGAGCAGTGCGGGATCGCTGCGATATTGATCGCCGAGGATGCGGCGTTCCTCGCCGCCATGCACGAGCTCCTCGGTCATCCGGTAGTACGTCTCCGGATCCGCGCGGCGAAACCCGTAGATCGACTGCTTTGGATCGCCGACCACGATCGTCTTGCCCGCGATGTAGTTGCCGTTCGCGTCGCGCGCGAGCTTGTCGATGATGCGCGCCTGCGTGCGATCGGTGTCCTGAAATTCGTCGACGAAGATGAAGTCGAACTGCGACCGCGCGCGTGCGAGCACGGCCGGATCGTCGAGCAGCGCGAGCGTGCGCAGCAGCAGATCGTCGAAGTCGGCGACGCCGAGCTTGCGCTTCTCTTCGTCGAGAAACGCGATGAAGCGTCGCGTCAGCGCGAGCAGCGCCATCGCCGCGCGATGACTGACCAGTCGCTCAGCGAGTGTGTTGCCTTTTGAGCCGGAGCGGAGGAAGTTCAGCGCATCCTTCAGCACGCCTTTGCGCGGCAGATTCGCCTCGCGCACGCTGATGTCGATCGGCTGCAGATACGCGATGCATTCTTCGATGTTCGTGAACGCCGGATCCGTCTCGCGGATGTACGCATACACGCGACGAGCGTGTTCGTCGCCGTTGTCGTCGTCGCTGCGACGAATCGTCGTCAGCACTTCCATCAGACCGCCGCGCACTTCGTCGAACGAGCCGAAGTCGTATTCCGTTTCGTTGAGCAGATCGCGGCGATTGAGCATCGTCATCACGATCTCGCGGATCATGAACAGATAGCCGACGTGCGCGAAGAGCAGCTCCCACTCGTGCACGATCGCCGGGTCCGGATTCACGCGCGTTTCCTGATCGACCCACGCGTCGTACACCTGGCCGTAGAGCAACGACCGGTCGAATCCCTCGATGATCTTGAACTGCGGATCGAGTCCGGCTTCGATGGGAAAACTGCGCAGCAGCGTTTGGCAGAACGAGTGAATGGTCTGCGAGCGCAGCGCGTCGATGTTCGTGAGGTGTTGCGCGAGTCGCTCGCGCTTGTCGTCGTCGATCGTGACGAGCGGATTCGCCGAGCCGATCGGCCAGCCGCGCGCGTCGGACGTCGAGAGCTCCTCGAGCGCGATGCGGATGCGATCCGCGATCTCGCCCGCGGCTTTCTCCGTGAAGGTCATGAGCACGATGCGCTCGGGCGCAAGGCTCTCGTGCTCGAGCATGAGGCGCAGCACTTCGGCGACGATCGCTGTCGTCTTGCCTGTGCCGGCGCCGGCCTCGATGACGATGTTGCGACGCGCATCCGGCTTCGACGCGGGCGCGGCGGCGAAGAGATCGAAGAGCGATTGCTGCTTCATCGTTCACCGCCGAGGAGCGTGCGGGGATCGGAGAGTTGCTGGAGCGCGTAGCGCTCGTCGGCGTCGTGTTTCGTGCGGCACGAGTGATTCACCGGGCAGTACTTGCACGAGTTGAATTCGAGATCGTTCTCGTTCGGGAAGGCGGGGAACGCACCGGCCGCGATCGCGTGCAGGAAGATGCGCAGCGTTTCGAGCAGCGTCTCGCGTTTCTCGTGCAGCGCGAAGGCGTACTTGTCGGCTTTGATGTCGCCGAGGACGAGCGGCTTGATCGTGCCGCTCACGGTGGACGGGTCGGCGTCGAAGAACTCCGTGACCGCCATCGCGTACAGCGCGAGCTGCAGGCGCACGCCGCGATCGATCTTGTCGCTGAGATTCGCGTGCCGCGCCGCCTTGCCCGATTTGTAGTCGACGATGCGATAGCGCTGCGGTCCGATGTCGATGCGGTCGATCGTCCCTTCGACGCGCACCGGCGTCGCGCCGGTCTCGACGACGTACGGCTCGGGATGATTCGCGCGGTCCTTGTGCTTGCGGCCGAAGCGGTACTCGAACCAGCGCGGCACGAGCTCCTGCGCGGCGAGGTCGGCGAGGTCGCTGGCGACGAACTCGCGGAGGATGCGCTTCGTCGCGCGGCGTTCGATGTCGCGCACCGTGCGATTGAAGGGCGGGTAATCCTGCTCGTGTTTGTCGAAGCCCGCGTCGATCAGCGATTCGAGCCGCTCGACCATCGAGTCGGGGAGGACCGGCAACGACGCGGCGGCCGCGTGCAGTTCGTCTTCCGACGTTCCGCGATAGAACTGCTCGAGGATGCCGTGGTCGATCGTGCCCTTTTCGCGATGATGAATCTGCAGCTCGCGCTCGGGATCTTCGATGTCTTCGACGCGCAGCACGTGCTTGAGCAGGAACTTCTGCGGACACTCGCCGAAGTCTTCG
>DASVNL010000735.1:0-10759 GCA_036383875.1 Thermoanaerobaculia bacterium | reverse complement strand
CAGGACGAGTGCGCCGCGATGAATCACGCCGGCTTTCTCGCGTGCGATTGCACGCAAGGTGTTGCCGAGGTACTCCATGTGATCCATGCCGACGGGGGTGATCACGGCGGCGAGCGGCTTGACGACGTTCGTCGCGTCGAGGCGGCCGCCCATCCCGACTTCGAGCACCGCGATGTCGCATTTCGCGCGCGCGAACGCGATGAAGGCGATGAGGGTGAGCGCTTCAAAGTACGTCGGCGTGATACCGATGCGCGTCGCTGCGTCCTGCATCGCGATGATGCAGTCGTCGAGCAGAGTCGCGTCGATGTTCTGGCCGTTGATGGTCCAGCGTTCGCGGACGTCGACCAAATGCGGAGAGGTGTAGTGCGCGGTGCGTTTGCCCGAGGCGGTGAGGATCGACGCGAGCATCGCGGAGGTCGAGCCTTTGCCGTTCGTGCCGGCGACGATGATCGAGGGGTAGGCGCGTTGCGGATTGCCGAGAGCGCGCAAAAGTGCGCGCATGCGATCGAGGCCGGGGCGGATGCCGCTGCCCTGGAGCGAGTCGAGCCAGTCGAGTGGCGTCACGGTGCTACTTGCCGGTGAAGATGCGGAGGAATCGCGCGATGGCGGGCTTCATCTCCGCGCGCGGCGTGATGAGGTCGACCATGCCGTGCTCGACGAGGAACTCGCTGCGCTGGAAGCCTTCCGGCAACGTCTGGCGGATGGTCTGCTCGATGACGCGCGGTCCGGCGAAGCCGATCAGCGCTTTCGGTTCGGCGATGTTGAGATCGCCGAGCATTGCGTACGACGCGGTGACGCCGCCGGTGGTCGGATCGGTGAGGATGGAGATGAACGGCAGGCCGGCGTCGGCGAGTCGCGCGAGTGCGGCGGAGATCTTCGCCATCTGCATCAGCGAGAGGATGCCTTCCTGCATGCGGGCGCCTCCGGAGCAGGAGACGATCAGGACGGGTTCTTTTTTCTCGACGGCGCGCTCGATGGCGATGGTGATTTTCTCGCCGACGACGGAGCCCATCGAGCCGCCCATGAAGGCGTACTCCATGGCGCAGACGACGACGGGCATGCCTTCGAGCTTGCCTTCGGCGCAGAGGACGGCATCGCCGCTGCCGACGCGCGATTGATACACGCGCAGGCGGTCTGCGTAGCGTTTGGTGTCGCGGAAGCCGAGGGGGTCGCCGGAGCGGATGTCGGTGGCGAATTCCTTGTACTTGTTGTCGTCGAAGAGGACTTCGAACCGCTCACGCGCGGAAAGCCGGAAGTGATAGCCGCACTTCGGGCAGACGTTGAGATTCGCTTCCACTTCTTTGCGGTAAACGATCTCTTTGCAGTCGTCGCACTTGACCCACAACCCTTCCGGGATTGCGGTCTGTTTTTCGACGGCTTCTTTGGGCTTCTTTTCCTTCCGGAACCACGCCATGGCGCGCGACGATAGCACGTCTCACTTCGCTCGTCAGGGCCGAGGGTGGTCGTCGGGAGAGCGGCCCTGCTTCGCTGAATGATCAGGCGAGGGCATCGCCTCTCGCGACGACCTCCCTCAGCCCTCGGCCCTCAGCCCTTGGCCCTCCCGTTTGTTCGCGGCGACAGCCGCGATCAAAAGGGCTAACAGCGGCGTCTGGATCACGCGCGGCGAACTGCTCTCGATCCACCACACGGGATCGGGGTAGTGCACGTAGAAGTAGATCGTCGCGCAGCAGGTCAGGACGAAGATCGAGAGCGGCACGAGCGCGCGGCGCACGTTGCCGAATGCGATCAGCACGGCGGGCACGATCCACGGCAGCCACCAGAGCTCGAACTTCGCGACTTTCGCGAGCGTTTTGAGCACGACGGGCAGCGTCTCGGGATACATCGGCAGGGCGGCGCCGCGGTACATCCAGAGCAGGTCGTTGTGGAAGACGAAGAGCATCCAGCCGCCGATGAGGATCGCGGCGGGGATCGCGGCGATGACGGCGCGTTTGAACTGGCGTTGCACGAGCACGATCGTGATCAGCGCGGCGATCGCGAACGTCGTTCCTTCGAGTTTCGTGAACACCGCGCCTGCGAGTCCGATCGTCGCGACGAGTGTTTGCGCGCGCGGATCGTCGAGGAACGTCAGTCCTGCGATGACCAGTGCTTCGAACAGCAGCAATGGAGGTTCGGCGCAGCCGGCGGGATACGAGAGCGTGTACGTAAACGAGAGGGTCGCGGCGACGAGGAGCGTGCCGTAGTCGTCGCCGCTGAATCCGCGGATCAACGCGAGCAGCGCGATGAACAGCAGCGGCGATGCGAGCACGCCGGCCCACCACGAGAGTTGATGCGAGAACGTGTTGGAGAAGGCGAGGAGCAGTGTCTGCAGCGGCGGGTAGTCGACGGTGAGTTGCGGATACGACTTCAGCACGGCCGGATCGATGCCGCCCGCGCGAAAGAACTGAATCGCCTTCGGTCCCCACGTGAACTGAAAATCGCCACAGCTTTCGCGCGCAGTGACGGTGCCGTAGATCGTGAGTGCGACGCAGATGATCGTCGCGGCGAGGGCAAATTTGTTGACCGGTGTTTTGACCGCGTCGACGGGATGCGCGCGTCGTACGAGGACGATGCCGCCGATGATGATCGCGAGCGTGAGCGGAAAGAGGAGCGACCGACTCCACTGGATGCCGGCGAGCGACAGCGTCGCCATGAGCACCGCGATGAACAACGTGCCCGCGGCGGTCGCGACGGCGAGTCGTGCGGCGAGCGGCATGCGTCTCACGAAATCGAAACGCCAGACCGCGATGCCGATCAGCGGCAGCAGGAGATACGCGAGCAGCCCGAGGAAGTCGGTCACGGGTTCACCTCGTACAGCGCGCCTTCCGGGAACTTCTGGACGAGGTGATAAGACGGATGCGGAAACGGCTCACCGATCGCGATCACGAAGTCGGTGAGCTCGTCGCGCGTCGCACCGTCGAGATCCGGCGCGACGACGTGCTGACGCGGAAGAAGTCCGAGGCCGGTGAGCCAATGGGTCTGGTCGTAATTCGGTGCTTGTGCAGGCGCGAGCACGGTGACTTCGGCGTTGCGCGCGAGCAGTGGCGCGGCCTGGCGGCAGAGGAGGATCGCGTCGGCGCTGGGGAATCGCGCGGGCCAGACGTGATCCTGAATCGTCTGCGGGAGTTGAAAGTACGGACCGCCGAGCCAGTGGAATCGTTTGACGGTCGCGGCCACGAAGACGAGTGCGGCCAGGAGGATCAGAACCCGGCGCGCGCGGTCGCGCGCCGGGTTCGTGGGGATCACGGAGGACATCAAATCTCGCGGAACATGTACGGGCGCAGCACGTCGAGGCGCTCGTCGAGTTTCGAGGCGTCGAGATAGCGCAGGGTCGCGGCGATCGAGGAGAGCAGCGAGTTGCCGTCCTGCGGCGTGTAGCAGAAGCCGACGATCTTGCGCGGGTTGGGCACGCTGAGCGTCGAGGTCGGGACGACGGTCTGAGAGAGGATGCGGCCGAAGTAGCCGTGGTCGCGTCCGAACGAGAAGATCTGGTTGACCGCGCGCTTGTTCGTGCACGCGATGCGCGGGTTGCTGCGCAGCGCGGCCTTCACTTCCTCGAGGGTCGTGTCGAAGCGCAGGTCGAGGTCGAACCAGAGGGTGTGCATGTACTGCGTCGGGAGTTTGATCGCGGACGAGAAGAGATTGAGCTTCTCGCCGAGGGTCTGGAAGACGTGGTAGGCGTCGCGGGCGTGGTGCGTGCCGAATTCCGGATCGTCGTGCTTGCCCGCTTCCGGCGCGGCGATGAACGACTTCGTGTCGCTGACGTCGTTCGCGCGGCGCATGCAGACGAAGCGTCCGGCCTCGAGGCTCATCTTGCCGTCCTGCGACGCGAGGGTCTTGAGCAGCACGGAGATGTTGTGCGTGTTGCACGAGACGACCTGCACGAAGCGCTCGTCGGGCGACTGCACTTCGTCATTGATCCCGCGCGCGTACGGCTTGCCGAAGCCGAACTCCGAGCCCTGCGCGAGGAAGCCTTTCGGGCCGCTGATGCGCGAGTAGTACTTCTGTTTGTTGTCGATGCCGGCGGGCGTGCAGTCGACGACGACCGTGGCGCGCTCGAGCGCCTCTTCGGTCGTGTAGGCGACGCGGTGTCCGAGTCGCGCGAACTCGTCGCGGGCGGCTTCATCGGCGACGAGGCGTGCGCCGCGTCCGATGAGGTGCTCGACCATCGCGCGGTCATTCGCGGCCGGGGTCCGCTTGTGGAACGTCACTTCGTCGATGCCCCACTTCTCGTGGTAGTCGGTGAACAGTCCGATCAGAGGCTCGCCGATCGTCCCCGTGCCGACGACGTGCACGACTGTCTTCTTGGTCATGTTGGGAGTTCTCCCTCAGATGGTTTTTGTGTGTTGGGATACCGCAGGTGGAACGGCCGCGGATTCTAGCAGAGGCGGCTGGCGCAGCCGGCGAGGCGCGCGGCGCTGATCGGGGACATCGACTAGAATCGCCCGCCCATGGCCACGAAGCCGGAGTCCGGCGAGAAGTTGATTGCGGCGAACAAGAAGGCGTATCACGACTACTTCGTTCTGCAGAAGTTCGAGGCGGGGCTGGTGCTCACCGGCACCGAGGTGAAGTCGCTGCGGGATGGGAAGGCGAATCTGAAGGATGCGTACGTCATCTTCAAGGATGGCGAGTCGTACCTCTTCGGCCTCCACATCTCGCCGTACTCGCACGGCAACCTGATGAATCACGAGCCCGATCGGACGCGCAAGCTCCTGCTGCACAAGCGTGAGCTCGAGAAGCTGCGTGGGCAGATCGTCGAAAAAGGGTTGAGCGTCGTGCCGCTGCGGCTGTACTTCAAGGGCAGCCGGGTGAAGGCCGAGATCGCGATCGTGCGCGGGAAAAAGCAGTACGACAAGCGCGAGACCGAGAAGAATCGCGAGGCCGATCGCGAGACGCGCGCGGCGATCAAAAGCAACATCCAGCGCTGACTGTGGTTGCCGTACCACAGTCGTGACCTTCCAGGGCGACAGAAGTAGTGCTTCTACTGAAGCGTGCGTCTGGAGCTAAAGCGATGCGGGTCAGTGAGTTGCGAGCGAACGCCGCGATTCGCTCTCCGTGGCACTTCCCTCGCTCTAGTCCCGCTCGACATGTTCGTCCAGCGAAAGACCATCAACACCAACGTCAGCATCACCGGCATCGGACTCCACTCCGGCATCTACACCACCGTGGAGCTCCAGCCCGCGCCGGCCGGCAACGGCATCGTGTTCGTCCGCGGCGATCTCCAGGGCCTTCGCATCCCTGCGCTGCAGGCCTCGACCACCGCGCTCGACTACGCGACCACGGTCGGCAAGGACGACGTCCAGGTCGGCACCGTGGAGCACCTGCTCTCCTCGATCATGGCCTGCGGCATCACCGACGTCGACATCCTGATCGACGGGCCGGAAGTGCCGATCATCGACGGCAGCGCGCTTCCCTTCATGCACCTCATCGACGCCGCCGGCGTCCGCGAGCTCGACGCCGAAGTCCCGGTGCTCCGCCTGCGCGAGCCGATCGAAGTCACGGACGGCGACAAGAGCATCCGCATCACCCCCGCGAATCGCCTCATCATCAAGTACCGTATCGACTTCGACCATCCGGTCATCGGCCGCGAGTCGTTCGCATTCGACTTCGGCCACGACAGCTTCCTCCGCAAGATTGCCCCGGCCCGCACGTTCGGATTCCTGCGCGACGTCGAGAAACTTCGCGCCGCCGGACTCGCACGCGGCGGTTCGGTGGAGAACGCAGTCGTCCTCGACGATCGCGGCGTGGTCAACGGCCCGCTTCGCTTCAAGGACGAGTTCGTTCGCCACAAGATCCTCGACCTCGTCGGCGACCTCGCGCTGATCGGACGTCCGATCGCCGGCGAGATCACCGCGAATCGCGGCGGCCACGCGCTTCACTCGCGCTTCGTCGAGCAGATTCTTCGCGCGGCCGCGGCGCAGGAAGACCTCGACGAGACGACCAGCAGCTCGCAGTCGTACGAGAGCTTCGCCTGATTCGCTTCCCGGAGCGGGTGCGGGCCCGGATGTGGTAAAAAAGCCACACCGTGCGCGCACCCGTCCTGGCGCTGCTCCTCCTGACGGCGACTTTCGTCGCCGCTGACCCCCCAAATCCTGAGATCCGCAACCTCGCCGCAAGCGCGACTACGGGCAAGGTCTCGGTGCGCTTCACGCTCGACGGCGTCTTCCAGAATGGCGAGATGGTCGAGGCGCTGAAAAGCGGGCTGCCGACCAGCTTCACCTACGTCATCGAGATCTTCCGCGATCGCCCGAACTGGTTCGACGACGGGATCGCGTCGGCGCGCGTCGAAGTGATCACGACCTACAACTCGCTGACGCGCGAGTATCTCCTCAACTATCGCCGCGACCGCCACCTTGTCCGCAGCGAGACGTTCACCGACCTCGGGCAGCTCGAACGCGCGATGACCAGCATCGACGAGCACGACCTCTTCGACGTCGGCGCGCGCAAGGCGTACAAGCTGAAAGTCCGCGTGAAGGCGGACCTCATGCGCGGCTGGTTGATGTACGTGATTCCGTGGGAGGTCTCGACGGGCTGGCGCGAGTCGCGCGTGAAGGTGGTGAGCCCGTGAGGTTGCGCGAGCTCGTCCTCCGGTATCGCAAGGACCCGCGCTTCATCGTCTCCGTGCCGCTGATCATCCTCGCGGCGACGAGCCTCGTTTACTACGTGACGCAGCAGGCCAAAGAGCTGAGCCCCGAGGCGCTGAGCAACCGGCTGTTGCTGTTCGTGCTGTGGAACATCAACCTGCTGTTGATCATCGGCATCCTCTTCGTGTTGTTGCGCGGAATCGTGAAGCTGGTGCTCGAGCGGCAGCGCGGCATCATCGGCTCGCGGTTCCGCACGAAGCTCGTCGTGACCTACGTCGCGACATCGCTCGTGCCCGTCGTGATTCTCTTCGTCGTCGCGACCGACCTGCTGCGCGTCTCGATCGATCGCTGGTTCGCGACGCCGGTGCGCACGATCCTGTCGAACAGCGAGGCGATTGCGCAGGGCGCGCAGGATCAGGCTGCGGAGATCGCGGCGGGCGCGGCACGCGAGATCGCGGAGAGTCCCGACGCGCGCGACGTCGTGCGCATCGACCGTGTGCTCGAGCACGTGCGACGGTTTCACGACATCGATATGGCCGGCGTGTATCGCGACGGGATCCTCCTGAAGGCGCAGGCCGATCCGCGCGCGCCGATTCAGGAAGTCGCCGATCCGTCGCTGCGATTTTTCGAAGAGGCCGCGCGCAACAAGCGCGCGGTGAAGATCGACGTCGTCACGAGCGGCAAGTGGATTCGCACCGCGATTCCGATCACCGCGAACGATGTCGCCGTCGCAGGCGTGTTCATCCCGTCGGCGATGAGTCGCATGATCGATGAGTCGATCATCGCGCATCGCGACTTCCAGCAACTGCAGTCGCAGCGGCAAACGCTGAAGGCATCGCAGACGAGCATGTTCCTCGCGGTGACGCTGGCGATTCTGTTCGGCACGTTGTGGACGTCGATCTACGCGTCGCGCCGCATCACGATTCCGATCAAGGCGCTGGCCGAGGCAACTGCGAAACTCGCTGAAGGCGGATATGGCCATCGCGTCGATGTGCCCGCGACGGACGAAGTCGGGCGGCTCATCGACTCGTTCAATGACATGTCGGTGCAACTCGCCGAACAGCGCCGCCAGCTGACGGAGACGCATCGCTTCACGACGACGGTGCTCGAAAGTGTGGCCACCGGCATCATCGCGTTCAGCGATTCGTTCGAGCTGCTCTCCATCAATCGCGCCGCGCAGCAGATGTTGCAGATCGAAACGCCGCTGCCCGGCCAGCGTCTCGACGAACTCTGGCAAGGCGATCTCGAACCGCTCGCGTCGGCGTTGCAGGAACTGACGAGCGCGCGTGCGCGAACGCGCGAAGTCGCGCTGATCGTGCGCGGCGAGCTGCATTACCTCGAGCTCTCCGCGGCGCGACTCGGCAGCGGGGTCGGCTGGGTGCTCGCGCTCGAAGACTCCACGCAACTCGTGCAGGCGCAGAAGCTCGCCGCGTGGAACGAAGCGGCGCGACGCATCGCGCACGAGATCAAGAATCCATTGACTCCCATTCAACTCTCCGCCGAGCGGATCGCGCGGAAGTTCCGCAACGGCGATCCCGACACGGGCGAAGTGATCGAGCAGGGGACGAAGACGATCGTCGGCGAAGTCGCGCAGCTCAAACGGATGGTCGACGAGTTCGCCCGCTTCGCGCGGATGCCCGCCATTCATCTGCGCCACGCGCAACTCGCCGAGATTCTCGAGCAGGCCGCGGCGCTCTATCGCGACGTGAAGCCCGGCGTGACGATCGCCGTCGACGTCGCATCGGACATCGAGTTGTTGATGGATCCGGAACAGATTTCACGCGCTGTTGGCAACCTGCTGAAGAACGCAGTCGAGGCGACGGAGAGCGGCACGATCCGCGTCTCCGCGCGCCGCGCCGCGCATCGCGTCGTCATCGAAGTGGCCGACCCGGGACGCGGCGTGCCCGACGCGGACAAGGACAAGTTGTTCCTTCCATACTTTTCAACGAAAGGCCGCGGCACCGGCCTCGGGCTCGCGATCGTGCATCGCATCGTGCGCGATCACGACGGGCAGATTCACGTTCACGACAATCACCCGCGGGGGACCAGGTTCGAGATTGAGTTGCCTGCGTAACGGATATGGCCAAGATCCTCATCATTGACGACGAGCCCGGGATCCGCACGACGCTCGCGGGGATCCTCGAAGACGAGGGGCATCGCGCGGCGCTCGCGGAGTCGGGCGAAGAAGGGATCGCGCAGTTCGCGCGCGACGAGTTCGATCTCGTGATGCTCGATCTCTGGCTACCCGGCATCGACGGGTTGTCCGTGCTCGAGCGATTGCAGACTGCGGCCGCGGGGACACCGATCATCATGATCTCCGGACACGGCAACATCGACACGGCCGTCCGCGCGACGCGACTCGGCGCGTACGACTTTCTCGAAAAACCGCTGTCGCTCGAGCGCGTGCTGCTGACCGTGAATCACGCGCTCAACGATCGGCGGCTGCGCGAGCAGGTGCGCGATCTGAGGCGGCACTACACGCTCGAAGAGATTCTCATCGGCGAGAGCGACACGATGCAGCGGCTCGAACAACAAGTGCGGAGCGCCGCGTCGTCGCACAGCCGCGTGCTGATCACGGGCGAGAACGGCAGCGGCAAAGAGATCGTCGCGCGCACGCTGCATCGTTTGTCGCCGCGCGCGGATCAGCCGTTCATCGACGTCAACTGCGCGGCGATCCCCGAGGAGCTGATCGAATCGGAGTTGTTCGGACATCGGAAGGGCGCGTTCACTGGCGCGATCGACGATCGCAAGGGAAAGTTCGAGCTCGCCGATGGCGGCACGCTGTTCCTCGATGAAGTCGGCGACATGAGTCTGAAGACGCAGGCGAAGGTGCTGCGCGTGTTGCAGGAGCAAACCTTTCAGCGCGTCGGCGGACAGCAGACGATCAAAGTCGACGTGCGCGTGATCGCGGCGACGAACAAGAACCTCGAGGCGGAGATCGCGAGCGGTGCGTTTCGCAGCGACCTTTACTATCGCCTGAACGTGATTCCGATCGAAGTGCCGCCGCTGCGCGCGCGCGGCAACGACATCGTGCTGCTCGCGGAACACTTCCTGCGACGCTTTGCGGCCGAGGCGGCGCGGCCGAACAAGAAGTTGTCGGCGGGGGCGGCGTCGAAGCTGAAGGCGTATCACTGGCCAGGCAACGTCCGAGAGTTGCGCAATTTGATCGAGCGTCTGGCGATTCTTCTGCCGCACGAGACGATCGAGCCGGAGGACATGCAACTCGGCACGCGCACCGAACCTCCGTCCGCGATCGCCACGGACCTCCCGCTGAAGGAAGCCCGCGATGAATTCGAGAAGCAGTACATCCTCGGACGCCTCCGCGACTACGCCGGAAACGTGAGCCGCACCGCCGATGCGCTAGGCGTCGAGAGGAGCAATCTGTACAAGAAACTGCACCTCTACGGCATCCGCGTGGAGCGTCCGTAGATTCTGGAATACACCCTACCTATGTCGCGTTAGCTGGCCATGCAACCGACGCTTGACAGTGAACGAGTCGCTGACTAAAGTTCGCCGGCGCCGTAAGCAAGCGGGAATAACTCAGTTGGTAGAGTGCAACCTTGCCAAGGTTGATGTCGCCGGTTCGAGTCCGGTTTCCCGCTCCAATTTAAAATCACCTGCTTCAGTTGTTTAGCTTCTGGAGCATCGAGACTGTGGGCCATACGCGTGCTTCGAGAAAATCGGAGGACGGTATGGCCCTCACTCTTTCCGGCGCCACACGAAAGCGTGCGGCAGAACCTCGCGGCGCTACGCCGCTGCGGCTGTCCGATCTCGGTGAAGGCTCCTTAGGGAACGAAAAGATCCGCAAAGCCCTCGACCAAACGAGCTGGGAAGCGCCGAGAGTGTGGTCCGCGAGTGGATCCAGGCTGGGAACATCGGCGAAGACCTTTCGCCAAAACGATCGCGGAGGCGGTCCAAAAAGCCCGATCTCGAGTTGGGACCGGACACTCCGCAAGCGCAAGAAAGCCGGCGTGACGAATGTCCACTACCACCGCTTTCGCGATACGGCCGCCGTGGGGCTCGTTCTTTTCGTGTCTGGTCGCTCGCTAAGCGCTCTTGAATCCAGCAAGTTCGGAAGTAAGTCCCCCCAATGAGCCCGTTTGTGAGCACCTCCGTATTGACTTACTGACGGATTGGATCCTAACGTGCCCGAGAGGGGCAAGAATGAGAGTGATAAC
>DASVNL010000734.1:0-1520 GCA_036383875.1 Thermoanaerobaculia bacterium | reverse complement strand
AGGAAGTCGTGGTGTGGGGCGCAGGCGCACACACGCAGATGCTCCTCGCAGCGAGCAAGCTGTCGTCGATGCAGATCCGCGCGTTCGTCGATTCGGATCGCGCGTATCAAGGCGGCAGTCTCGAAGGAAAACCGATCGTCGCACCCGACGATCTCGCGACGCTGCCTCCGCTTCCCATCATCATCTCCAGCCGCGGCTATCAGGACGAGATCGCACAGCAGATCGCGTCGATGGGTCTCCCCAACCGCGTTCACCTCTTGTATCCGCCGGCCGTACCCGCGCAATGAAAAAGACCGTCACGATCGTCTCAGGCACGTTCAACGAAGAGGCGAACGTGCGCACGCTTCACGAAGAAGTGCGCAAAGTCATGGAGTCGATCGAGGACGTCGAGTACGAGCACCTCATCATCGACAACGCGTCGACGGACAATACCGCGGCGATTCTGCGCGAGATCGCGGCGTCGGATCGTCGCGTGAAGGTGATCCTCAACACGCGCAACTTCGGCGGCATCCGCTCCGGCTATCACGTGCTGTTGCAGGCGCGCGGCGACGCGGTCATTCCGATCGTCGCGGACTTGCAGGATCCGCCGTCGATGATCCCGACGTTTCTCGAGCGCTGGCGCGAAGGCTTCAAGATGGTCATCGCGGTGAAGACGAAGAGTCGCGAGAACCCGATCGTCTTCCGGCTGCGCAAGGCGTACTACAAGTTTCTCTCGCGCATCTCGGACGTTCCGCTGATCGAGAACTTCTCGGGCTTCGGTCTCTACGATCAGGAAGTGATCGAGAATCTGCGCCGCCTCAACGATCCGTATCCGTACGTGCGCGGCCTCATCGCCGACATCGGATTTCCCGCGGCGCGCGTCGAGTATCTGCAGCAGGCGCGCAAGCGCGGCCGCTCGAAGAGCAACTTCTTCACGCTCTACGACAACGCGATGCTCGGCCTGACGAGTTACTCGAAGCTGCCACTGCGCCTCGCCGCGTTCATGGGCTTCATCTCCGGCGGTCTCAGTCTGCTCGTCGGCCTGTTCTACCTGGTCTACAAGCTTCTGTACTGGAACAACTTTTCAGTCGGTTCCGCGCCGGTCGTCGTCGGACTCTTCTTCGTCGGCTCCGTCCAAATGATTTTTCTCGGCGTCCTCGGCGAGTACATCGGCGCGATCTACACGCAGGTGCTCAAGCGTCCGCTCGTGATCGAGAAGGAACGAATCAACTTCTGATGAAGTTGCGGATCTCGTTCGCGACGTAGTCGCGCATCTCTTCCGTCATCCCGGGATACACGCCGATCCAGAATCCGCGCGCCATCACGTCGTCGGTCTCGTAGAGCTCCGTCGCGATGCGGAACGGCGAAGGCAACCCGTCGGCCGCGCACTGCGCGACGAGCGTCGTCAGCGCGGGCTGCCGCACGAGATTCCCCGCAAACAACATGCGCGTCTGAATGCGCTTCGACTCGAGATGCGCGACGATCGCATCGCGCGTGAACGGCGCGCCTTCGCGAACTTTCATCATGAATCCGAACCAGCT
>DASVNL010000733.1:0-3418 GCA_036383875.1 Thermoanaerobaculia bacterium | reverse complement strand
GCGGCGCGAAGAGCCGGAACCGTACTGCCGAGAATCGCGGCGGCGATGACCACCATCGCCGCGAGGGCCAGCGTCATCGGCTCGGCACGCGAGACGCCGTAGAGAAATCCGCCGAGGAATCGAGTGAGGACGAGTGCGGCGACACAGCCGGCCGTCGCGGCGATGAGCGACACGATCGCGGCGTCGCGAATCACCATGCGCAGCAGATCGCGCGCATCGGCTCCGAGCGCGAGTCGCACGCCCATCTCCGTCGCGCGATTGCGCACCGCGTAGCTCAGCACCGCGTACACGCCGATGATCGACAGCAGCAGCGACACGCCCGCGAACGAGCCGAGAATCCATGCGTTGAGCCGCGGCTGCGCGAGCTTCGCGTCGATCAATTCTTCCGTGGTTCGCACCGACGACACCGGCACGCTCTTGTCGAGATCGCGCACGATCGCGCGCAGCGTGGCCTCCGCGGCGCGCGGCGACGTCGACGTGCGCAGCGCGACGTACTGCGGCGTCCACCCACTTTGCAGGTACGGGTGATAGACATCGTGTTTCTCGATCGTCAAGCCGCGATACCGCACGTCGCCGACGACGCCGGCGATCGTCTTCCACTCCGCTTTCGAATCGGGCTTGCCCGCCTTCACGCGTTTGCCGACGACGTCGAGCGTGCCCCAGTGCCGCATCGCGAACGACTTGCCGACGATCATCACCAACGGCGCCTTGTCCGTGTCGCGATCATCGAAGTAACGTCCACGCAGCAGCGGCACGCCCATCGCCTCGAGATAGCCCGGCGTGATCGAGACGAGGTTCGCCATCGGATTGTTTTCCTGCTCGGCGACGCCTTGACCTTCGACGGTGTGGACCCAGTCCCAGCCCAGTTCGATCTCGAGCGGCCGGATCAGCACCGCGCCCGCGGCTTCGACGCCCGGCGCTTTGCGCAAACGCTCGACGACGTTCGTGAAGAACTGCTTGCGCTTCGCCGCATCCGCGTACGCGGGACTCGGCAACGGCAGGTGCGCGGTGAGCACGCGATCGCGACTGAAACCGGCGTCGATGTTCGCGACGGTGAGGAAGCTGCGGATCATCAGCGCCGCGCCGACGAGCAACACGACCGCGACCGCGAGCTGCACGGCGGCGAGCGTCGTGAGCAAACGGCGCGAGCGCAGTGCCGCGTGCCCGCGATCGACGCCTTCGCGCAATCCATGCAATCCGCCCGTACGGAACGACGCCACGACGGCGCAGACGACGGCGATCAGAATCGCGGCCGCGGCGGCGAAGACGTACGTCGAGAGACTGACGTGCGCCTGGTTGAGGCGCGGAATGGTCGTTGGTCCGAATCGGACGAATGCCGCGACGCTTGCACGCGCGAGAAAAAATCCGAGAACGGCGGCGGTGAGGGAGACGAGCAGCGTTTCGGTGAGGATGTCGCGCAGCAGTGCGCCGCGCGATGCGCCGATGGCGACGCGAATCGCGAAGTCGCGCTGACGTGCGACGGCGCGCGCGACGAAGATGCTCGCCGCGTTGAACGTCGCGATCGCGAGGACGAGCAGCGCCATGATGAACAGCGTCTTCATCGCAGGCGCGGTGCTGCCGAGGATCTCTTCTACGAGCGGCACCGCATGTTTGCGCACGCCCTCGTATTTGTCGGGCGCGCCCGCATCGAGCGTGTTGAACTCCGCGACTGCCGACTCGAGCGTCACGCCTTTCTTCAATCGCGCGACCCCTTCGAGCACGGAGTTGTGGCGATCGTCGGGATTGCCGCTGAGAAAGAACGGCTCGAGCGGAATGATGAGGTCCGCGCCCGCGGGGAAATGCAGATCGGGCGGGAGCACGCCGACGACGACGAACTTGTCGCCTTCGAGATCGATCGGCTTGCCGAGGATGTTCGTCTTCGCGCCGAAGAGCGAAGTCCAGAGTCGATGTGAGATCAGCGCGACTTTCGGCCCATTCGCTTTGTGTTCGGCATCCGTGAACACGCGACCGAGCGCGGGCTTCACGCCGAGCATGCGATAGAGCGATCGCGACGCGAAGTTCGTCGCGACGTTGACCGGCTCCGGCGTGTTGACGATGACGTTGAAGTTCGCCGCGGAGACGACGGCCGCGTCTTCCACCGACTTCGCGCGATCGCGAATGGCTTCGTACTCGGCGAGCGTGAGCTCGAGATGCGGCACGCTGCGGCTCGGGATGTTCGACCAGACCGCGATGAGCCGCTCCTGATCGTGAAACGGAAACGGCTTGAGCACGACGTCGCGCGTCACGGTGAAGAGCGCGGTCGAGATCGCGAGCCCGAGTGCGAGCGTCAGCACCGCGAGTGCAGGCGCGGCCGGTTGTCGCAGCAGGCGGCGAATGGTCTGTCGAATCATTCGTACCTCAGCGCCACTGCCGGATCGACGCGCATCGCGCGGCGCGCCGGGACGTAGCTCGCGATGATCGCGACGGCGATCAGCAGCAGCGGGACGGCGATGTAAATCGCCGGATCGGTCGTGCTGATCTCGAAGAGCAACGCTTTGAGAAAGCGTCCGGTGAGGAACGCGCCGATCAATCCGGCCGCGATGCCCGTCAGCGCAAGCGCCGCCGCGCGACGCAGGATCAGTCCCGCGATTTCATTCTTCGTCGCGCCGAGGGCGATGCGGACGCCGATTTCATTCGTGCGCTGCTGCACCTGATACGCGATCAGCGCGTACAGTCCGATCGCCGCGAGCAGCAGCGCGATCGCACCGAACGACGCGATGAGCACGGCCTGGAACCGCGGCGTCGAGACGGTGCGCACGAGTGCGGCGTCGAGCGTCGCGATGTCGTACAGCGCGATGTCGCCGTCGAGCGATCGCAACGATCCGCGCACCGCGGACGTGATCGCATAGGGATCGCGACTCGCGCGCACGATCAGCGTGACTTCGCTCATCGGCAGTTGCGCGATCGGCGCGTACAGCGCGGGCTCGGCGGGTTGTTGCGGTCCGCCGAATCGCTCGCCCTTGACGACGCCGGCGATGGTCCGCTCGGTGCGCCAGAAGTTGATCTTCCGGCCGACCGGATTCTCGTTCGGGAAGTAGCGCTTCGCGAGCGCCTCGTTGATCACGACGACCGGCGGCGCGCCATTGCGATCGTCGCGCGTGAATGCGCGGCCGCGCAGCATCGGCATGCCGAGGACGTCGAAGTAGTTCGCGGAGACGGGGCGGATACGCACTTCATCGCGCGGACCTTCCGACTCAGGCTGTCCGGCGATGCCGAACTGCGACGTGAAGCCGCTGGCGAGCGGATGATTCATCGCGATGGCCGTGCGCGAGACGCCCGGAATCGCGCCGACGCGTTCGAGCGCGACGTCGTAGAAGTTCGTGACTTTCGGCCACCGCGGATACTCCGACATCGGCGGCATCGGGTACGTCGCATCGGGCAGCTTCATCGAGAACGTGACGACGTTCTCCGTGCTCAG
>DASVNL010000732.1:0-5742 GCA_036383875.1 Thermoanaerobaculia bacterium | reverse complement strand
ATCCCGCCCGCCGTCGACGCGAGCAGCGGACGCGCGAGCGCCATCGCCTCGATCAGCACGTTGGGAAATCCGTCGTAGTGCGACGGTACGACAACGAGGTCGGACGCAAGGTAGAACGGAATCAACGCATACCGATCCATGACCGGCACGATCGTGTGCGCAACGCCCTCGACCGGCGATTCGACTTCGCCGCAGAGCAGCAAATGAAACTGCTCGGCGACGCCTGAGTGCACGAGCGCGTCGACGAAGAACGACAAGCCCTTCTTGTTTTTCAGATGTCCGAACAACCCGAGGATGCGCTTGCCGTTCGCGTCTTCCGCGATGGTCGCGGCGCGCGCGGCATCGGCGGGCGTCGATTCCCAGAGATCGAAGTCGATGCCGTTCGCGATGACGTGCGCCGCGACGCCGTCGTGCAACGCCGCGATTTTCTCCGCGTGCGACGTCGTCACCGTGCACACCGCCGCTGAACGACGCAGCGCGTCGTCGAGCGTCGCGCGACGTCGCGGATCGAAGACGCCCGCATCGAGCTCGTTGCCGCGAATCATCGTCACGAGCGGCTTGTCCATCCACGCGGCAAACACCGGCGCTGCGAGGAGCGGCAGATTGCCGCCGAATGCGACGACGTGCGTGACCGATGGCGTCGACGCATCGCGATCCAATTCATTCCAAAGCAAATTCAAAAGATGCGAGACGTCCGCTTCCGGCGGGACGCGCAACAGCGATCCCGACGACGTGACGCGTTTCTCGAATCGCGACGCACGACGATCGAAGTGCACGACGTCGAGCGCGACGCGTTCGCGTGCGAGGCCGCGCAGAATGCGGTCGCACGACTCGCTCATGCCGCCGCGATCCGGGGGATACGTCTCGGTGAGAACGAGCAGGCGCATCGTCAGCTCGCGTCGAATCCGCCCGGCTCGTTGTCTTCATCGAAGCCATCGTCGTGACGATCGCTGAACGAGCTCGTGTCATCGGACGTGTAGCCGCTTCGATGCGCCGGGGTGTAGCCGCTGCTGCTGTAGTACGACGAGCGATAGCCCTGCGCCCACGTCTCGTCGTACTCGCCCTCCGCGCCTTCTTCGCGCTGCGGCGACTCGCTGGCCGCGCAGCCGTAGCACAACGAGAACCCACTGCCCGGGGAGAGATGCGCCGCGCACATCGGACGTCCGCAGGCCGTACAGGAGGACGATGCGGGATTGCCGCAGTCGCCGAGGGTGAGGAAACCTTTCGTGGCTGCACAGGTCATGCGGTGGTTCCTTTCGCCGCCGGACGCGCGTTGCGATACACGCCCGTGATCGCATCGACGAGCGTGCGCGGATTGATCGGATCGAGCGAGTCGCTGCGCACGCTGCGCTGCACCTCCACCTTGCTCCGCTTCCCATCCGCAGTCACCTCGGCGTTCGCGAGCGCGTAACTCTTCGTGCGCAACGCGAGATTCACTTCGAGGTCGCTCACCTTCCGATACTTCGTCTTCGTTTTGATTTTCCCGCGCGGGTTTTTCTTCGTCTTCTTCCGCTCGCGAATGCGATCCGTCACCGACCACGAGATCTTCGTCCCATCCGTCAGGACCGCATCGGCGGACATCCACGGATCGACGTACGTCGTGTCGATGATTTTGTAGTAACGCCCCTGCGGCAGTTGCTCATACTCGCCGGTCTTCTTGGTCTTGTGCGTCGGCGGACTGAGGTCGAGGCGCAGGTGCACGGGGAACTTCGGATCGAAGTCTTCGCGGAACAGCGCCAGCACCGGCACCGTGAATTGGCGCAGATTGTCCGAGACGTCGATGCCGCGCAGCCAGCCGTAGAACACACCCGACGCGATCGTCGCGCCGAGAATCACCACGATTGCGAGGAGCGTCACCGGGCTCCAGCCGATGTTCGAGAACACGACGATTGCGATGAGCGTCGCCAGGATCATCACCGCGAGCGTGCACCCCATGCGACCCTGCGCTTTGTTCGCAACGGTGTCGCAAGCCGCAAGCGGTTTGAGGATGGCCAGCAGCTCGTCGACGGGACGCTGCAAGTCGAGCTTCTTCTCGGCGAGGATCGCCTTTTGTTCAGCGTTGAGCGACCGATACGTGGTCCAGGCCTGCATAGGCGTGGGCTCCTTTCTCGAGCAAGGTCTGATACACCGCGCGCAACGCCGCGGTTGAACGTTCCCAGGTGTAGTGCTCCGCGATCGTGCGACGCGCGTACTCGCCGAGGTTCCGCGCGACGTCCGGATGTTCGAGGAGGATGCGCAGTGCCCGCGCGAGTTCCGCGGGACGTTCGGGATGCACGAGCCAGCCACTCTCGCGATCGCGAATCAACTCGCGCACGGGCGGCACATCCGACGCGACCACCGCGACGCCCGCGGCCATCGACTCGAGGATCTTCAGCGGCGCACAGCCCTGCACGACATTGCGCGGCGTGTCGGTGAGCGGCGCAACGGAGATCGTCGCGTGACGACGCCACTGCGCGAGCTCCGGTTCGTCCAACGCATGACGCCACACGATGCGTTCGGCAACGCCGAGCTTCTCCGCGAGTCGCGTGTAGATGCGCCACGCGCGCGATTCGTTCGACGCGCAGATGACGAGTCGCAAGTCGGGAAAGTCAGCGAGCCGCGCGAAGGCGCGCAGCAAGGTATCGATGCCCTGCCAGCGTTGCGCGGCGCCGAAGTAGAGGATGTAGTTCTGCGGCGCGCCATCCGGACGCGCGACGTCGCCGGTGATGTCCGCGCCGTTCGGAATCACCTCGATCTTCGCACGCGAAACTCCCAGCGACGCGAGGAACGCAGCCGTCGTGTGCGACGGCGTGACGATCGCGTCCGCGGCGTCGCAGCATGCGAGCTCGGTCGCGCGGATCTTGTCGAGCGTGCGCGGTCCGACTCCGGGAAAGAGCGACGGCAGCTCGATGGATGGGAGTGCATTCACTTCGTAGACGACGGCGTAGCGACGCCGGTCGTTGAGCGCAATCGCAGCGCCGCTCCACGGATCGCGAAAGTGGCAAATCTCGAGCGACCCGCTCAATCGCGCGACGTGTCTCGCGAGCCAATCGCCAAAGGTCAGTGCGCGTTCGAGAAAGTTCTCGATCTCGAACGGAAAGCGCACGATCTCGCACGTGCCTTCGACTTGATGCATCGGGAGTCCGGGGCCGCCGAGAACGGCGAGCACGCCGCCGTCCATCGCGTCGAAGAGTGTTCGCGCGAAGCGATCGATGTGAATCGCCGCGCCCTTCCGCGTCGGGAAACGATCGAACGCTGCGTAGAGCGCGCGGTGAGATCGCTGGAACATTCTGTCGGGAACCGGATCGACGAGGATGGTAGCAGAGCGCTCTGTTGACGCTCCGTGATCCAAGACACCATCATTCGCGAAACTCAAAAAATGGATGGGGGCCTATGCGACTCTGGCGATCTCTCCTGATCCTCTCGTTCCTCGGTGTGCCCGCACTCGCCGCGGATTCCGTCAAAGCCCTCGTCGGCGGCCGTCTGATCGATGGCTTCGGCGGACCTCCGCTCGCGAACAGCGTCGTGCTCATCGAAGGCGATCGCATCACGGCGGTCGGGCAGGTCGGAGCGCTCGCGATTCCGCAAGGCGCGGAAGTCATTTCGACCGAGGGGATGGATGTGCTGCCGGGTCTGTGGGACATGCACGTTCATCTGATGATCAACGGGCACGCGGACTACGCGCACTGGTTCAAGCAATACCCGCCGCTCTATCGCTCCACGATCATGCCGGCGTCCGCGCATCAACTCCTGATGGCCGGAGTCACCAGCGCGCGCGACCTCGGCGCGCCGCTCGACGACATCATCGCCGTGCGCGACGCCATCAACCGCGGCGCGATCCCCGGACCGACGATGTACGTCTCCGGTCCGTTCATCCAGCACGTCCCCTACCCCGGCGAAGAGGATTCGCGCTGGGGCGTGAGCGGCGTCGCCGATGCGCGCGCGAAAGTGAAGAAGCTCGCCGACGCCGGCGTCGACGTGATCAAGCTGATCGACCATGACCTCATGACGATGGAGGAAGTGCAGGCCGTCGTCGACGAGGCGCACAAACGCAACCTGCCCGTCGTCGCGCATTCGCATCGCCCCGAGGAGATTCGTCGCGGACTCGCGGTGGGCGTCGATTGTTTCGAACACACCGGACTCGCCGCGGCGCCTGAATATCCGGCGGACGTGATCCAGAAAATTCGCGAGCGCACCGCGCAGATGCGACTCGGCCCACTGTTCTGGACGCCGACCGTACAGGGACTGATGAATTACGAATCGCTGCGCGACAACCCCGAGGCGCTCGACGATGAATCGTGGCATCGCGGATTGACGAAGGAGATCGTCGACGACATTCGCAAATCGCTGCGCAATCCGGGACAGTTACCGTACTACCAGCTCACTCCCGCGCGACGTCCGACGTTGAAGCGCAAGGTCGAGCAACTGCGCGAGGCCGGCGTGGTATTGCTCATCGGAACCGACAGCGGCATCCCGATGAATTTTCACTCACAGACGACGTGGAATGAGCTCGACGTCTGGGTCCGAAAGATCGGCATCCCGCCGATGGATGCGATTCGCGGCGCAACGTACTGGCCCGCTGTTGCGATGAAAGTGTCGAAGGACGTCGGCACCGTGACGCCCGGGAAATACGCGGACATCATCGCCGTGCGTGGCGACGTCCTGGAGCACATCGATCTGCTGTCGCGCGTCGATCTCGTAATCAAGCACGGCAAGCGCGTGAAGTGATCATTCACGCGCATCGAGGTGCCAGCCGGGATGCACCCACTTCCCATCCCGTTTCACGAACACCTCGGTGAGCCGTCCGCGGACTTTCGTTTCCTTGTCGCCGGACGCGATCGTCACGTCGTAGCTGCCGTAGAACACGACCGAATCGCCGATGCGTTGCGCTTTCGTTTCGGGAAATGAGAGCGCAACGAGTCGCCCACCCGACTTCTTGAACTCGCGCGACGACGCGATCGTCGTCTCCAGATCCGAGATCTGATTGCCGCCCCACCCGATCGCGAGAAAGTCCGCGGGCAACACCGCGCGCAACGCGGCTTCATCGCCGCCGAACCACGCGCGCCACGCGGCCTCGCGCACTGCGAGAACATCGGGATCGACCGGCTCCGCGCCATGGAGCGAGAGAGACACCAGGACCAGGAGCGCCACTCGTACAGTTCGCATCGTTCACTTCCTTTTGCGACAGGAACACGCGCCGTTCGCAACGCGTTCGCGCGCCCCACCCGTTCGGGTAGTTCGCGTCCCGCCTCTCCATGTTCGTTGGCTACCCGGGTGGGGTTCGTGCGCGATTCGCGCGATCGCCATAGTGCGATCAACGAAATGGAGGACGCCATGAAGGCATCGCGAATCACACTGACACTCACACTCATCCTCGCGCTGATGTCCATCGCCGGGACGGCATTCGGACAGATCAAGCTCACGGATACGGAGACGCAGAAACTCTTCATCACCGTCAACACCGTCGGCACCGCGCAGACGCTCGATCACAAGAACGTCTTCAACACTGCGGGTGCAGCGTTGCCGAAAGTCGAGCCGGGATTTCAGAACGCGTTCGGCGATCTCGGATTCATCGGCAAGTTCGGTAAGAACCAGGAAATCGAAGTCGTCTTCGACTTGTACCTGAGCAGCCGCAATCACCCCTCGACCACCTACGGCAACGAGGGCTACATGATCATCCGCGGCGTGCCCGAGAACCTCGAGAACCTGAAGTTCCTCGAGCCGATCCTGAAGAAGATCGACATCAAAGCCGGTCACTTCCTC
>DASVNL010000731.1:0-1935 GCA_036383875.1 Thermoanaerobaculia bacterium | reverse complement strand
GGCGCGACGTTGATGGAGAAGCTACTCAGCGAGTAGTTGTTCGACGGCCTGCGCGACCTGCTCGGGCACGGTGCCGTCGGTCGCGTCGTAGTACGCGCGAATGACGCCGTTCTTGTCGGCGACTGCGAACTTCGAGCTGTGCAGCAACGCCTCGCCGCCAGGCATCGGATCGCCCGCGGTGAGCTTGAAGCCCTTCACACTGAGATTCACGATGTCGTCGCGGGAGCCGGTGAGGAACGTCCAGCGATCGTCGTTGCGAACGCGCTTCGCGTACGACGACAACACGGCCGGCGTGTCGCGCGTCGGATCGACGCTGATCGAGACGAAGCGCACGGGCGCATCCTTCGCGATCTTCGGCGTCAGCGCACGCATGTTGTTCGTCATGATCGGGCAGGTGCCGGTGCAGCTCGTGAAGATGAAGTCGTAGACGACGACGTTGCCTTTGAGCGAGCCGAGGTTCACTCCCCTGCCGGTTTCGTCGATGAGCTTCGCGTCGGGAACGGGGAACAACGGCGGCAGGTCGAGCTTCGGTTTACACGCGACCGCGACGAGCAGAAGCAGCAGAAAGAGAACGCTACGACGCATCGACGACGAGGAGCAGCATCACGGTGAGGAGGTAGAGGTTCGAGATCATGAACAGCTTGCGCGCGTTGCGCATGTCGCGATCGAAGGAGAAGCGGATCGCGGCGTACAGCAGCGCCAGACCGCAGAGGCTCGCGCCGATGAGATACATAAGACCGGTCATGCCGAGGAGCGACGGCGCGATGCTCACGGGCAGCAGCGCGAGCGTGTACAACACTGCCTCACGCGCGACCGCGGAGCCGTCGCCGTCGCGCACGGAAAGCATCGCGAATCCGCCGCGTCCGTAGTCTTCGCGATACATCCAGCTGATGGCCATGAAGTGCGGAAGCTGCCAGAGGAAGAGAATCCCGAAGGCAATCCATCCGCCGAGACCGAGATGATTCGTTGCGGCAGTCCAGCCCATCAGCGGTGGGATCGCGCCGGGAATCGCGCCGATGAGCGTGCAGATCGTCGAGACGCGTTTGAGTGGCGTGTAGACGAAGATGTAGCTCGTGAGCGTGAACGCGCCGAGTGCGGCGGTCAACCAGTTGACGAATGCGCCGAGGTAGAGCGTCCCGACGATCGCGATCGCGGAGGAGAAGATCAGCGCTGCACGCGCAGTGATCCGGCCGGCTGGCAGCGGTCGCGTGCGCGTGCGAAGCATCCGCCCGTCGTGCTCACGCTCGACGTACTGATTGAGCGCGTTCGTGCCCGCGGCGACGAGCGCAGTGCCCAGGAGCGTGTGCAGCATCAGCATCGGGCTGACGTGATCCGCGGCGAAGAGAAATCCGGCCGCGGTGGTGATGACGACCATGAAGACGATGCGCGACTTCGAGAGCTCGAGGTAGTCCTTCACGACGCGCATTCCGCCGCGCTCGGGCGCAATCGGAAGCTGGAGGACGTCGCTCACGCCGTCACCTCGACCAACGCGTTCGCGCCGTTCGCACGCGCTTTCTTCCATCGCAACGTGCGGCTGGAGAGCGTGAGCACGATCGACAACGCGAGCGTCAGCGCGCCCGTCATGACGTGCAGGCTGGTGATGTGCGGCTGCTTGCCGCTCCAAATCACCCAGCCGCCGAGGAGCACCTGCATCGCGACGATGACGACGAGCAGCGTGCCGAGTCCGCGCAACGGATGATTGCGCTCGTAGCGCAGCAGTCGCACGGCCATGACGATGACCATCGCCGCGACGACGAAGCCGCCCGCGCGATGCGTGAACGCCGCGACGACTTCCGTCGACACGAACTCGGGGATCACGCGGCCGAACGACAGCGGGAAGTCAGGAATCGCGAGTCCGGCGCCGAGGTGTCTCAACACCGCGCCGGCGAGAATCTGCAGATAGACGATGCCGGTCAGCGTCCACGCCATGCCGAC
>DASVNL010000730.1:0-2478 GCA_036383875.1 Thermoanaerobaculia bacterium | reverse complement strand
CTCCGCACTTCCCGCGATTCCCGCACTCGGCATCAACGCTCCGATCAGCGCACTGCAGGCATTCGCAGCAGGACTGCCCGCGGCGTACGTGCAGGGTTACGGCACGAGCGGCGCCGGTTACGACGATCGCGACATCGCGCTGTTCGTGCAGGACGACTGGACGATCAACTCACGACTCACGCTCAAAGCCGGACTGCGCTACCAGCGCCAGTTCATGTACGACATCGATTACTCGGTTGGACTGCCGGGCGGCGGCACGTACACGTACGAGATTCCGGAAGACACGAACAACCTCGCGCCGCGACTCGCGCTCGTGTTCGATCCGCGCGGCGACGGACGTTCGTCGATGCACGCGTCGTATGGTCTGTTCTACGACAACCACATTCTCGCGAACGCGCAGATCGCGAATGGCGTGAACGGCACCGACCTGCGTACGCTCGTCGCACGCATCCCCGCGTCGATCCCCGCGTGGCGCGCGCCCGGACACAAATTGCCCGAGCCCGCGACGCCGTATCCGAGTCTCGAGATCTCGCCGGACCCCGCGCTCGAAACGCCGTACTCGCATCAGGCGAGCGTCGGCTATGACCGGATGATGGGCGCGAACATGGCCATCTCCGCGGACGTGCTTTACGTGCGCGGCTACAACCAGCTCGGCACGATCGATTACAACCCGATCGTTCCGTCGCTTGGCGCAGGCCGCCGTCCGAACGACATCAACAACGTCGCCGGGACGTCCGCGTCGATCCTGCAGTACACGTCGTTCGGCGAGACCTGGTATCGCGGCCTCACGCTCGCGCTCAATCGCCGCCTTGCGAACAACTATCAGTTCCTCGTGTCGTACACGCTGTCGAAAGCCGAAGACACGTCGACCGATTTTCAGAGCAACTTCATTCCGCAGAACAACGGACGCGGTCGCGATTTGAACAACCTCACCGGACTGCCGATCGGCTTCGATCCGATGGCGGAGAAAGGTCCGGCGACGCACGATCAGCGTCATCGCCTCGTGGTCAGCGGGATGTATCAGTTCCCGTGGGCGATCAACGTCTCGACGATCATCACCGCCGCGTCGGGCCGTCCGTACACGCCGCTCATCGGCGCCGATGCGAACGGCGACGGCGACGGCGGCGCGTTCCCATCGGATCGTGCGCGCACGAACCCGACGGACCCGTCGACGTCGGTCGGGCGCAACAGCGAGACGATGGAGAGCCAGTTCAACATCGACGCGCGCATCAGCAAGAAATTCGCGCTCTTCCGCGGCATCGCGATCGAAGGGATCGTCGACGTGTTCAACCTGCTCGACCGCGTGAATTACACGGAGATCAACAACATCTTCGGCGGCGGCGCCTACCCGTCGAACCCGGTGAAGGACGCGCAAGGCCGCGTGACGTACGGCGTCTACGAGCAGGCGCAACCCGGGCGGCAATTTCAATTGGGAGCGAAGGTGACGTTCTAGATCCGGTTGGCGGTTGGCGGTTGGCAGTTGGCGGGAGCACGATGTTCGTGGCAGGGTGGCGGTCTCCCGCCAACCGCCAACTGCCAACCGATGAGGAAATGAATGACGAACGTAAACGAACTATTCAACCTGCAGGGTCGCGTCGCGATCATCACCGGCGGCTCGCGTGGCCTCGGCCAGGAAATGGCTGAAGGGCTCGCGGAGGCGGGTGCGTCGCTCATGCTGTGTGCGCGGCGCGAGGAGTGGCTCACGCCGGCGCTCGATGAGTTCCGGCAGCGCGGCGTGCGCGTTGAAGGGACGCTGTGCGACGTCACGAATCCCGAGCAGGTGCAGGCTGTCGTCGACGCGACGATGCAGGCGTACGGCCGCGTCGACATCCTCATCAACAACGCCGGCATCTCGTGGGGCGAGCGTCCGGAGACGATGCCGTTCGAGAAATTCAGGAAAGTCCTCGACACGAATCTCAGCGGCGCATTTCTTTTCTCGCAGGCCGCGGGCAAGGAGATGTTGAAGAGCGGCCGCGGCTCGATCATCAACATCTCCTCGACGGCCGCGTTCAAGTCGGCAGTGCATGGTCCGCACTATGCGGGCTACGTGTCGAGCAAGGCCGCGCTCATCGGACTGACGCGCGAGCTCGCGGCGACGTGGGGACCGGAAGGCATTCGCGTGAACGCGATCGCGCCCGGCTTCTTCCACTCGCGACTCGCCGACGCCGTGATCGAGCGCGTAGAGCCCGAAATCCAGAAACGTAATCCGATCCCGCGCGTCGGCAACGCGGGCGAGCTCAAAGGCGTCGCCGTCTTCCTCGCATCCGACGCATCGAGCTACGTGACCGGACAAGTCATCGTGGTCGATGGAGGAGCGACGATTGTGTAGATCAGTTGGCGGTTGGCAGTTGGCGGTTGGCGGTGGACCGCCACCCGACCATGAAGGGAGGCAACGTGGTTGGGCGGCGGCCTCCCGCCAACTGCCAACCGCCAACCGCCAACTGATTCCTCGGAGGAACGCATGACTCCCCCCTGGTA
>DASVNL010000729.1:0-10725 GCA_036383875.1 Thermoanaerobaculia bacterium | reverse complement strand
AAGCCGCGCGCGAGGAGATGCGTCTCGAGATCGTGCGGGCGCGTCGACGGTGTGAGCCACCAGCGAAACGGCGCATTGCGCTCGCGAAATCGCGCAGCGACGCGATCGATGTCCGCTTCGTTCTCGATGCGCGTCGCGGCGATGCCGCTGAAGAACGTGATCGGGATGTTCGTGATGACGCCGGATGCGAGCGCGTCGTCGATGAGTGTCGCGCCGGGGTACTGCGCGAAGCTCGCGAAGCATTCGCGCAGGATGCGTTCCGCGTCGTCGATGAGCGCGCTCACTATTCCGCCTTCAGCCGTGCGCCGCACTTGGCGCAGAACGAGGGATTGAGCGTTTTGCCGAGGTAGCGGCTGCAGGAAGGACAGCGCCAGTTGATCAGCGAGAAGACGATGTACGTGAGCATCAGCGCGAGCGCGGTGTAGGTGAGGATCAGCGACGCGCGGCCTGGTTTGTCGGCGAAGATCAGCACGAGGAAGATGCTGGTGAACGCCGGGAAGGCCATGATCCATTGCCGCTTGCGGCGCTGGCGAAACTCCTCGATGACCTGTGCGGGGGGAAGCATCGAGCTCATGTCGACTCCTCTGCGCGATCGGTTTTTGGACCCGCGCGCATCGTAGCAGAGGAGGTCCGGCCTTACTGCCGCTGGAAAATCAGATCGTATTCGGCGGTGCCCATCGGGCTCGGATCGACGCGATGCACGGTCAGCGTCTTGCCGTCTTCCGACATCGTCCAGCGCTCGCTGCTCACGCGCTTCATCGACTCGCCGTTGAACATCATCTCGGACGTCGTCGTGAGTCCGATCGCGCCGGTGTCTTCGACCTTCGCGACTGCGACCGCGGGGATCTGCTTCGGTCCATCCGGCGTGCGCGCCGTCAACTCGATCGGCGAGTCGGAGCCGTCGAGTTTGTAAACGAAGTCGTTCTTCATTTCGCCGCCGTCCGGATTGGTGATGTGCACGCCGACGACGAGCTGTTTCGCATCATTCTTCACGTCGAGGTTCCATGACGCGATGCGGGCTTTGAGGCGCTCGGGGATCTGCGCGCTCGCGGCGAGGTCGAGCTTCCACTTGCCGGAGTAGTCGGCCCCGAATGCGGCGGTGCTGCAGAGGGTGAGGAGAAGGAAGAGCGTGATTCGCTTGGTCATGCGTGAAGAACGCATGACCAGGCGAGCGGTTCCCATCAGATGTCTTTGAGGATCTCGGCGCGCTTCTTGTCGTACTCCTCTTTCGTGATGAGCCCTTTCTTCAGCAGCTCGTCGAGTTTGCGCAAGCGCTCTTCGACCGACTCCGCGGGCGCGCTGGTGCTGCTCGAGCTCGCGCTGCTTGCGCGTCCGGTGGTCCACGCGTCCTGCAGACGCGAGTCGGAGAGAACGGTGGCGAAGGCTTCCTTCAGCGAGTCGCTGAGAACTTCGTTGCAGTTGTCGGCGCTGCGCGCGCGGCCGTAGCGCGTCGCGCTGCCGGATCCCGAACCTTCCGCGAGTTTCTTTCCGCTCTTGTCGCTGAGCACGAACGCGAGTCTCGCTTCGGCTTCGTAAACGGATCCGAGAGCCTTGTTGCTCTCGTCGACGGTGAAGCGCGCCAGTCGGATGGTGAGCACGCGATCGGCGCCGTCGTCGATCTTCACGCCCCAGTTCGTGGCGACGTCTTTGAGCGTCTCGTGAATGAACGGGACGACGTCGGACGTCGCGCGGATCGGAAACGTCGCATCGTCATCGTTCGTGCCTTGTCCGATCACCGCGGCGTCGCCGCCGCGCGCGTCTTCGACGAGCAGCGCGATCGGCTTCTCCGTCACGCCCGCGGCGAGATCGGGAGAGTTCGACTGCACGCCTTCCTGCGGCGCGAATTTCAACGTGACGTTGAGCTCTTTGCGCGTGTCACGCGCGGAGACGGTGAATGCAAACGTGAATGCGAGCGCTGCCGCCAGGAAACGAGACATAGCTGAATCCTAGCAAAGGGCGGTCCGTTACGCGTGGACGCCCGGCGCTTCGCGGCCCGTTTTGTCGACGTACTCGACGTATGAGCCCCCATACGTCAGCGGCTTCGGATGCTCGTCGCTGGAGAGCTCCAGCACGCGATTCGCGAGTCCGCGCAGGAACGTGCGGTCATGCGAGACGAAGAGCATCGTTCCCTCGAAGTCGTGCAACGCCTCGACGAGCATTTCCTTCGTCGCGAGGTCGAGATGGTTCGTCGGCTCGTCGAGCACGAGAAAGTTCGGCGGGTCGAGGAGCATGCGCGCCATGACCAGTCGCGACTTCTCGCCGCCGGAGAGCGATCGGATTTTCTTGTCGACGTCGTCGCCCGAGAACTGAAAGGCGCCGAGGAGATTGCGGAGCGTGCCGACGTTCTCGAGCGGGTAGTCTTTCTGGATCTGTTCCCACACGGTCAGCTCGGGATCGAGGAGATCGAGCGACTGCTGCGCGAAGTAGCCCATCTTCAGCGACGCGCCGAGCTTCACTTCGCCCTGATCGGGCGGCAGCGAGCCGGCGATCATCTTCAGCAGCGTCGACTTGCCCGCGCCGTTCTTGCCCATCACGCACCAGCGCTCGCCGCGGCGGATGTGAAAGTCGAAGTCGTCGTAGATCGTCCGCTTGCCGAACGTTTTCGAGACGTGCTTGAGCGTCGCGACGTCTTCGCCGCTGCGCTGCGGCGAGCGGAAGTCGAACTTCATCGCCTTGCGCTTCTTCGGCGGCTCGACGCGCTCCTGCTTCTCGAGCATCTTCACGCGACTCTGCACCTGCGCAGCTTTCGCGGCGTGGGCGCTGAAGCGATCGATGAAGCGCTGCTCCTTCGCGAGCTTGGCCTGCTGGCGCGCGTACGCCGCTTCCTGATTCGCCTCGCGCTGCTCGCGTTCGCGAACGTAGAAGTCGTAGTCGCCGCTGTACGTGATGATGTCGCCGTCGTCGATCTCGACGATCTTCGAGACGATGCGGTTCATGAAGTCGCGATCGTGCGAGGTCATGAGGATCGTCGCGCTGATGCTTTTCAGAAAGCCTTCGAGCCAGACGATCGATTCGATGTCGAGGTGGTTCGTCGGCTCGTCGAGGAGGAGGACGTCGAAGTTGCCGAGGAGAATCTTGGCCATCGAGACGCGCATCTTCCAGCCGCCGGAGAGCGCGCCGACGTCGCCGTCGATCTGCTCGTCGGCGAAGCCGAGGCCGTGGAGGACTTCGCGGGCGCGCGACTCGAGCTCGTAGCCGCCCTGATGCTGATACTCCTCCTGCACGTGGCCGAAGCGGTCGAGCACCGCGTCCATGTCTTCGGTGTTCGGATCGGACATGGCGCGCTCGAGCTCGAGCAACTGATGATGGAGGTCGCCGAGGCGGCCGCTGCCGGCGATCGCTTCCTCGAGGACGGGGCGGCCGCTCATCTCATCGACTTCCTGCTTGAAGTAGCCGATCGAGAGTTTCTTCGGGATGTTCACGACGCCGTCGTCGGCCGCTTCCTCGCCGATGATCATCCGGAAGAGCGTCGACTTGCCGGCGCCGTTCGGCCCGACCAGTCCTGCCTTCTCACCCGGATTGAGCTGAAACGAGGCCTCGACGAAGAGGACCTGCTTGCCGTACTGCTTGCTGACGTTCGCGAAGGAGATCATGCGCGGCGGGGAACAGCGCGCGGTCGCGAACTCTTCCTAAAGGATTCGCCGCCGATGGTGTAATCACCAGTATGCGAATCGCACTTCTGCTCGCTCTCCTCTTCGCGCCCGTGACTTTGGCCGCGGACTCCGGTCTCGCGCAGCTCGACTTTCTGATCGGCGAGTGGCGCGGCAAGAGTACCGGCGAGCCCGGCGAGGGGACGACGCATCGCGTCTGCGAGAAGGCGCTGAACGCGAAGTTCGTCGAGTGCCGGACGACGACGGTCTATCCGCCGCAGGAGAAAAATCCGAAAGGGGAGACGCACGTGGACCGCGCGTTTTTCAGTTACGACCGCGACGCGAAGAAGCTCCGGCTGCGGCAGTTCCACGGCGAAGGCTTCGTCAACAGTTACGTGCAGAGCGATGGCCTCGCGTTCGAGACAGATGCGATCGAGAACATCCCCGCGGGCTGGCGCGCGCGAGAGACGTACAAGCCGCTTTCCGCTGATTCGTGGTCGGAGACGTTCGAGCTCGCCGAGCCGGGGAAAGGGTTCGAGCTTTATTCGTCGAGCGTGCTCGAACGCGTGAAGTGACGGCGGGCTCTGGCGGGAAGGCTTTTGGCGGGGCAACCTGTTCGCCTGAGCCACACTTCAGCAGGAGAGAGTCATGAGAGTCATCGCTGTTGCGTTGCTGTTGCTGTGCTTCGTCCCCGTCGGACAGGCGCAGTTGTCGGATCACGATGTCGTTACCGTCCATGAGGCACGTCAAGCGGAACGCGACGCACATCAGGGTGGGGTTTCCGCGCTGGCCGATTGTCCGGCCGTCGGGATCACGCCGCCCGTCACCATCAACGGTCAACTGAAAACCACCACCTGCAAGGACTTCCTCGGTCTCTACGAGGACGTCTATTCGTTCTACGCGTACGTCGGTCAGAGCGTCGAGATCAATTACTCGTCGCGCGACTACGAGACGTTTCTGTACATGTGGGTCGGAAATACGTCGGCGAATTCGGAGCTGGTTTCGTTTCTGAGCTCAGGCACGAGCCGCCGCCGCATCCGCCACACGTTCGCGACGAGCGGCGTGTACTACATCGAGGCGGAGTCGCTGTACTCGAGCCCTCCGAATACCGGCGCGTACACGCTGAGCGTTTCGTTCACGGGCGGCAACAGCAACCTCTGCACGGCGAACGCGACGACCGCGTGCCTGCTCAATGGCCGCTACAAAGCGACCGCGCGCTATCGCTCGGCGTTCGACAACAACGCCGTCGACTCGAACGCGCAGGTCAAATCCGTGACCGGTTTCGCGAGCGGCACGAACGACACGGTGTTCTTCTATTTCAACAGTGAGAGCAACATTGAGCTGATGCTCAAGATGCTCGACCAGGGCAACACGAATTCGGGCGGCCAGCAGACGATGGCCGTGCTCTACGGAATCGCGACGCCGCTGCGCGTCGAGCTGACGATCACCGACACGAAGAACGGCGCCGTGAAAACGTACGTCACCGACTTCGGCAAGATGAGCGGCGGCACCGACTTCACCGCCTTCCTGAAGTAACGCAACCGATTCACGTCGGATCCTCGGCACAAATCCGAGGATCCGACGTTACGCAGATGCAGTTGGCGCGTCAGGACTTCTTATGGATTGCGGAGAGCTCCGCGGCCAATTCGAAATCCTTTTCGCTGATGCCGCCGGCGTCGTGCGTGGTCAGTCGGACGTTGACCTTGTTGTAGACGTTGGTCCAGTCAGGATGATGGCCCATGCGCTCCGCGATGAACGCGGCCGCCGTCATGAAGCTGAACGCTTCGACGAAATCGCGAAATTTGAATTCGCGATGGAGTGCGCCGTCGATGACATGCCAGTCGGACAGCGACGTCAGTTTCTTTGCGATCTCGGCCTCATCGAGGCGTTTCACGTTCGGCATCACTAGCCCTCGCTCACGCGTGCGCGCAAAGCGCGTGCCTCGGCGAGTAGCTCTTGCGCGGCGGTCAATGCGTCGCCCTCGTGATGTGCGGCTGGCTCGTCGGGATCGCCGAGGCCGGTGTTGCGTTGCTTGCGGACTCCTTCGCGGAGCAGGTCGCGAATCGCGGACGCATTGGCGACGCCGCGGAAATACGCGACGTGCATCGGCTCGGACGTCGAGTGTTTCTTCTTCCCCTCGGTCGCCTCGCCACCGCCGCCCGCCGTTTTGACTTCGACGTCGGCGATGCCGAAGTAGCGCTGCAGCGGTCCCTGTTGCACGGAAATGTTCTGGATGTTCGCGAGCGCGATCGTCTTCTCGCGAATCGTGGTGATCCCTTCGCGAATGCGAATCGCGCGGTCGCTGAGCATGTACCAGCGCAGCTCGTAATCGAGACGGACGATCATCCAGCCGCAGAAAAACTCGACGATGAACGCGAGAAACGCGAACACCTCGCCGATGCGCATCAGCGTGACGACGAAGTCGGGGACTTTCGTCGTGTCGAGGAAGCGGACGAATTGAATCGCCCAGATCAGACCCACGATGGCGGCGAGTTGCGTGAGTCCCCAGCGAAAGATGCGCAGCGTGAAGAACGCCGGCGCGGCGCGAAACACTTGCGGCGGCGAGCCGGGCGGCGGCGCGGGTGTCGGCGGGACGCGGAAGAATCGCAGCAGTGCGTCGCGCATCAGCGCTTCTCCATCGTCTCGCGCAGCGCGCGCAATTCCGCCGCGACTTCGCGCAGCACACCCGCGAGATCGGAGTCGTGCGATGGCGTCGCGGCCGCGGTCGTCGCGTGTGTGCGGACGCCGCGCATTTTCGAGTAGAGAAAATCGCGCACGCGCTCGAACTCGTGCAGTCCCTCGATCGTCATTTCCGCCGACGCGCTCGCACTCGCGGTCTGAATCTGAATGCGCGCGAGACGCAGCCAGCGTTCGACGATGTTACTGGTGAGATGGATGTCCTGAATGCGCGCGTACGTCAGCGTGATCTCGCGGCGGAACAGGATGCCCCAGCGCATCGAGATCCCTTCCTCATCGAAGTCGTACCGCATCGTGTGATAGCGGAAGTAGAGATAGAGGAGAGGGATGAAAAAGAACGGCCCGGCGAGGAAGGACGAGAAGACGTAGTACTTGAAGAGCTCGGGCGAGGGCCGGTGAATGGAGAAGATCTGGCGATCGAGCTCGGCGGTCACCCGTCGATGCTACGGTACGGAGCTGATCCTGTCAGCTCCGTACCGTCAGGCGATCAGTTGGTGTTGGGCGACGGTCCGATGACCGGACCACCGTCGGCGTAGATCTCGCTGGCGTCGACTTCGGGCGAGCAGCCATTGCCCAGCGCCGTCGCGTCCGTATCCGTCGAGAACCGTCCCTCGGCGCGCATCGACGCGATGACCCAGTTCTGACTGGCCACGTTGTTCGTGTCGTCGTTGTCGAGGTTGAAGTACATCCAGCCGGCGATGAAGTCGCCGGGATTCGGCGGGAAGATGTCGTCATTGGCGACGTCGGTCATCGACGTCGACGGCAGCTCTTTCTTGAGGCCGACGCAGCAGATCGAAGACGTCGTCATGTACGGATTCTCTTCTTCGTCGAACATCGTCAGCTCGGTGACGGCGAGCTGTTTGCCCTGCGCCATGTACTGATTGCAGAGCGTCGAGTCGGTGGTCTTTCCTTCGCGCCAGACTTTGAAGAACGTCTGGAACGAGGTAGTGCCGCCGTCGATCCAGCGCGCGGCGAAGCGTGCGGGCAACGGCTGGCGTCCGTCGAGCTTCGCGCCGCTCTGATAGCGGCTGTAGAACGTGCGCTCGAAATTCGCGCGGTACGCGGCGGGATCAGTCGTGCGATCGGACGGACTGCCGCCGTCCGGAATCGCGCGGATGTGGACCATCGGGTTGCCCTGCGCGTAGTTGTTGCCGGAGTGGATCTGCTGGAAATCGCCGGTGAGGACGTTGTCCCACAGGATTTCCTGGTTGTAGTAGAGCGGATCGTTCGCGAGCCGCACGCCGCAGGTGCGAACGACGTCGATGGTGACGTAGCCGATGGCGTTCGCGTGTGCGTTGCCGGCCGTGTTGCATCCCGTGAATGTGCCGATGCTCGGCACGACTCCCTCGGTCAGCGCGCGCTTCATGTGCGTGACGTAGATCTGGGGGATGGAGCCCGGGAGCTCGTCGCAGTTCGTCACGTTCAGGAGCGGATTGGTCGGCTCGGAGAACTCGCCGTCGTTCGAGATGTCCGTGCCCGTGCCCAGGTCGGGCGCGATGAGGCCGCGGACGATGACGTCGTAGAGATTGATGCTCTGCGTGTCATAGCCGGTGAGATAGATGTTGAAGTTCATGACCGGGTAGCCCCAGTCGGTCCAGAGGTTGATGCGCGCGATCTGGGGGCGGTTGGTCACGTTCGTGACGGTGAACAGCGTGGTCTCGCCGCTGCGATCGTTCACGTCGACTTCGAAGTACGGGAGCAGCAGTGTGGCGGCGGGCAACAGGGAGATGTCGCAACTGTCGTCGTTATTTGTGGTGTGCGGACCGCCCGCGGGGAACGTCCCGGCGAACGCGGGGATCGCCAACAGCAGTAGCACGAGAAAGCCCGGAGTCTTAAATTTGCGCATGCAATACTGCCCTCCTGATGCGGGCCAATGTATGCCGTTAAAGCATAAAAGGCAAGGCGGAAAACGAAATTATTTGAACGGTTAGAAAACGTTCGCCGACGGGCCGATCGCCGGACCAGCGGGTGTCTGGATTTCGCTCGGTCCGACGGGCGGCGAACAGCCGTTGCCCAGCGCCGTCGCGTCCTGATCGCTCGAGAACCGCCCCTCGGCGCGCATCGACGTCACCACCCAGTTCTGACTGGTCACCTGGTCGGTGCCGTCGCTGTCGAGATTGAAGTACATCCAGCCCGCGATGAAGCCGCCGGGATTTGGCGGGAAAATCGTGGTGTCGGCGACGCTCGTCATCGACGTGGACGGGAGCGTCCGTTGTCCCGCGACCATGTACGGGTTCTCCTCCTCGTCGAACATCGTGATCTCTGTGATCGGAATTTGTCCGCCATTGAGCGGCCATTGTGCGCACGTAGTGTTTCCGCCCTTTCCTTCGCGCCAGACTTTGAAGTACGTCTGGAAACTTCCGGGACCGCCGTTGATCCAGCGCGCAGCGAACCGTGAGGGCAGCGGCTGGCGCGCATCGGCGGTACCGCCGTACACCTGCCCGCCGGAGCGGCCGGTCTCCACATAACGGCTATAGAACGTCCGTTGGAAGTTCACTTGGTCGTCGGGATTGGTCCGATCATCGTAGGTTCCGCCGCCCTCGGGCGTGGCTCGGATGTGAACCAGGGGATTGCTTTGCGCGTAGTTGCTGCCGGCGTGGATCTGCTGGAAATCACCAGTGAGCACGTTGTCGTAGAGGATGTGCAGAGGAAAATAAGGAGGGATCCAGATGTTCTCACTGCAGCGAGGAGCCAGATCGATGGTCACATACCCGATCGCGTTCCGATGCACGCCTCCCACCGTTGTGCATTGAGGTGAGGCACCGAATGCAGGCGCGATTCCCTCGGTGAACGCGCGTTGCATGCGGATGAGGTAGACGTCAGGCAGCCGGCCCGGAAGCTCGTCACAATTGTCCTGATCGATCTGATCGTTGTAATTCGAGTATTCGCCTTCCGGAGAAACGTCTGTGCCGGTTCCTGCTTCCGACGCGACGATGCCGCGACCAATGAGGTCATAGAGATTGATGCTTTGCGTGTCGTAGCCGGTGAGCCAGATCTTGAAGTCGATGACTGGAAATCCATAATCCGTCCAGACGGTCACGCGCGCGATCTGCGAGACGTTGGTCACGTTCGTGATCGTGAAGAGCGTCGTCTCGCCGTTGCGATCGTTGAGGTCCACTTCGAAATACGGCAGGAGCAGCGTTGCCGCGGGCTGCAGGGAGATGTCGCAGCTGTCGTCGTTGTTCGTGGTCGACGGCCCACCGGTCGTGAAGGTTTCGGCGAGGACGGAGCCTGCGAGCAGCATCAACGCCAAAATCCCCGGAATCATCAATTTGCGCATCGAGAAGCGGCCCTCCATGACCAGCATAGTCGCAAAGTGGCGGTGGCTCTGGCCACCGCCACGAAATGACGCGAATTAGTTGCCCGAGGGGCCGATCACCACGGAGCCGCCGGAGACTTCGCTCGAGGCGGTTTCGGGAGAGCAGCCGTTGCCGAGGGCGGCGGTGTCGATGTCGGAGGCGCGATTGGTGCCGCGGTTCGAGACTATCACCCAGTTCTGAGTCGCCGTGCCGTCGAGTGCGCCGTTGTCGAGATTGAAGTACGTCCAACCCGCTTCTGCGCCCCCAGAGCGCGGGAACACGGACGGATCGTCGATGCTCGTCAGCGACGTCTCGGGCAGCGTCGCATTCGTCGTTGCGCCTTCCACGTTTTCTTCTTCATCCCAAACGACGATTTCGGACACCGGGATCGCTCCGTTTGCAGCGTAGGCGGCACACGCGGCGCCGGCCCCGGTCGAACCTTCACGCCAGATCTTGTAGCTCGTCGATTTCTGGGCATTGTCGACCCAGCGTGCGGCGAAGGTCGAAGGGAGCGGCTGGCGCGCGTCGTCCGTGCCGCCGTTCTGATAGCGGCTGTAGAACGTGCGCTCGAACTCGGTCTTGCCGTTCGATTCCTTGCGAATGGCCTTGATGTGCACGAGCGGGTTCGAGGCTTCGGTGCCTGCTGTGAGATTCGTCTGGTCGTAGTCGCCGACCAGCGCGTTTTCGAAGGCGATGTCATTTTCGAAATAGCCGGCGTCGGTCGGACCCGTGAAGCCGCAGCTCCGGACGACGTCGATCGTCGCGTAGCCCACCGCGTTGGCGTGCACGCCGCCCGCACCAGGACAGCCTGGGATCGAGCCGAGGGCGGGAATCGTTCCGGTCGTGAATGCCTGCTGCATCCGTCGCACATAGACGAAGGGAATCGCGCCCGGAAGTTCGTCGCACATCGCGAGGTCGAGTGACGGGTTCGGGTTCGAGTACGGACCTTCCGGCGAGATGGTGACGCCCGTGCCCATGTCGGGCGCGATGATGCCGCGGGCGATGAGGTCGAAGAGGTTGATGCTCTGCGTGTCGTAGCCGGTGAGGTAGATGTTGAAGTTGATGACCGGGTAGGAGCGATCGGTCCAGAGCGTCACACGCGCGATCTGCGCGGTGTTCGTGACGTTGGTGATGGTGAA
>DASVNL010000728.1:0-3597 GCA_036383875.1 Thermoanaerobaculia bacterium | reverse complement strand
ATCTTCGCGCTGCACGTCGTGTACTCGGCGAAGTGGAGCACGCGCGAAACGTCGACCGGCCTCGCCGCGGTGCAGGTGTTGTTCGTCGGCGTGCTCGCCGCGCCGCTCGCGCTGATCGCGAAGCCGACGCCGTGGACGCCCGCGATCATCCTGGCGATCCTCTTCACCGCGATCGTCACGACCGCGCTCGCATTCGCCGCGCTGATGTGGGGACAGGCTCGCGTCAGCGCGACTGAGGCCGCAGTGATCCTGTCGTTCGAGCCGGTGGCGGCGGCGATCACGTCGATCGCGTTTTACGGCGAGCCACTCACCGCCGCGTTTCTCGTCGGAGCGCTCTTCATTCTGGCTGCGATGGTCATCTCGCAGCTATGATGCGCACCCGAAGATGCCCCGCATTCTGGTCACCAACGACGACGGGATCTACAGCGAAGGTCTCCGCAAACTGGCGGACGCCTGCAGCGCGCTCGGCGAAGTCGTCATCGTCGCTCCCGACCGCGAGCAAAGCGCGGCCTCACACGCGCTGACGCTCAATCGCCCGCTGCGCCTTTTGCAGATCCAGGAGCGCGAGTGGATCGTCGACGGCACGCCATCGGACTGCGTGAATCTCGCGATTCTCAAGCTGTTCAAAGACCAGCTCCCCGATCTCATCGTCTCCGGCATCAACTTCGGCCCGAACCTCGGCGACGACGTCACGTACAGCGGCACGATCTCCGCCGCGTTCGAAGGAGCGCTGCTGAACATCCCGTCGATCGCGTTCTCCGCACTCGTCGGCGAGCACTTCTCGTTCGAGCGCTGCGCCGCATTCGCGGGGCAGTTGGTGAAGCACGCGCTCGACACGCATCGCGATCCGCGCGTGATCCTCAACGTCAACTTTCCGGTGCAGGAGTTCGCCGGCGTGCGCGTGACGAAGCTCGGCCGGCGCGTGTATGCCGAAGGCGTGATCGAACGTCTGGATCCGCGTGGCCGGAAGTACTACTGGATCGGCGGCTGGCCGCCAGTCTGGGATCCGGGTGAAGGCACCGACTTCGAGGCCGTGTCGCAGGGCTTCGTCTCCATCACGCCGCTGCACCTCGATCTCACGCATCACGAGTCCATTCCGCGTCTCAAGCCACTCGAGGAGATCCTTGGTCAGTTCACCGCGCACGAATGAAGAGCGCGAGCTCGCGCATCAGCGAACGTTGATGGTCGACCGCTACGTCGCCGCGCGCGGCGTGACCGACGAGCGCGTCCTGCAGGCGATGCGCGAAGTGCCGCGCCACAAGTTCGTCCCGCAGGTCGTCGCCGCGAAGTCGTACGGCCCGGGTGCCTTGCCGATCGGCTCGAAGCAAACCATCTCCCAGCCGTACATCGTCGCGCGCATGATCGAGCTGCTCGAGCTGACCGGCAAAGAGAAGGTGCTCGAGATTGGCACGGGAACCGGATATCAGGCAGTGGTGCTGTCGAAGCTGTGCGCGAAAGTCTTCACAATCGAGAGAATCAACGAGCTGGCCCTGAAGGCCGCGGAGCTCTTCCGCGAGCTGAAGGTGAACAACGCCTCGGTGAAGGTGTTCGACGGCACGTACGGCTGGACCGACCAGGCGCCGTTCGACCGGATCATCGTCGCGGCTGCCGCGCCCGAAGTGCCGGAGCCACTCGTGCAGCAACTCTCGCGCGGCGGACGGATGATCATCCCCGTCGGACCGGCCGGCAATCAGCGGCTCGCGCGTGTGATTCGCGTCGGCACGGGCGTGCGGATCGAGGACTGCGGCAGCGCCGAGTTCGTTCCGCTCGTCGGACGTTTCGGCTGGCCCGGCTGAGTCGCAGCGAAGGCGGACTTCGATGAAGATCCGGCCGCTGCTCATCCTGACCTCGATCGTCTCGTCGATCCTCGGCGCCGTCGTCGTCTACCTCGTCCTCTCCGTGCCGAACGATCTGCGCGCGGACGCACTGATGAAAGACGCGCGCACGCAGATCAAGGAAGGCGAGACCGAGAAGGCGCGCGAATCGCTGTCGAAGATCCTGCAGCAGTATCCGCGCACCGACGCCGCGGCCGCCGCGACCGTCGCACTCGTGTCCCTCGGCCAGAAAGAACGCGACGATCTGACTCGCGCGATCACGCTGCTGCGGCGTCAGAACGAACAGCAGACGCAACTCCTCAATCAACTGCAGACGAGCGTCACCGAGCTGCGCAACACGCCACCGAAGACCGTCACCGTTACCGCGCCGGCGCCTGCTCCAGCGCCGGCGAAGAAAGTCACCACTCCGACGAAGAAGAAGACGACGCCAAAGAAGAAGACCACCACGAAACGGCGTCGCTGAGGAAACGCATTACAATCGCGGCAAACATATGAAAGAACAGCGGCACTTGCGCATCCACGGCAAAGTCCAGGGCGTAGGCTACCGATTCTACGCAACGCGCGTCGCCCGGCGCATGGGTCTGAAGGGTTGGATCCAGAACAACCGGGACGGCTCTGTCGAAGCGCTGGTCGAGGGCGAGAAGAAGAACATCGACGAGTGGATCGAGGAGATCCGCGAAGGTCCGCGCTACGCCGAAGTCACGAAAATCGATTCGGAGTCGAAAGAGTTCAGCGGGAAACTGCCGGACTTCGACGTGAAGTTCTGATGACGATCGAAACGCTCAAGACGTACGTTCGCGACGTGCCGGATTTTCCGAAGCCCGGCATTCTCTTCAAAGACATCACTCCTCTGTTGCGTTCGCCCGAAGGGTTGCGGCGCAGTTGCGAGTTGCTCGCGGAACCGTTTCGCGAGCAGAACGTCACCGCCGTCGCCGGCATCGAGTCACGCGGCTTCATCTTCGGCAGCGTCGTCGCACAGAACCTCGGCGTCGGCTTCATTCCGATCCGCAAACCGGGCAAGCTCCCGTGGACGAAACGACGCTACGAATACGTGCTCGAGTACGGCACGGACGCGCTGGAGATTCACGACGACGCGGTCGCGGCGAGCGATCGCGTGGTGATCATCGACGACGTTCTTGCAACCGGCGGCACGCTTGCCGCAGCCGCTCATCTCATCCGCGATCTCGACGCCACGGTCGTCGGGCTCGCAACGGTCATCGAGCTCGGATTTCTCGACGGCCGCAGCAAACTGATGTCCGACGTGCCGTTCCATTCACTGCTGCGCTACTAACCACGCGGAGGCGAGAATGAGGCAGATCGCGGAGCTCATCGAGAATCAGACTCTCCTGGTGATCGATCCCGAGTTGTCGGTGCGAAACGCGGCCGAGCGCATGGCCGAGCGCAACATCGGCGCGGTAGCCGTCGTCGACGCCGGACGCCTCGCGGGCGTCTTCTCCGAACGCGACATCATGTCGCGCGTCGTGGCGTGCGGACTCAATCCGGAGAACACGCGCGTCGGCCTCGTGATGTCGAAAGACCTGCTCGTCGCCGATCCGCACGACAATCTCGACAGCGCGCTGCAGAAGATGCACTCCATCCACGCGCGCCACCTGCCGGTCGTGTCGGACGGGAAGCTCGTCGGGATGATCTCGATCCGCGACCTCCTCGAATGCGACGACGCGGATCAACGCAGCAAGGCCCGATTCCTCAACGAGCTCGTGACCTACTCGCCGGATTACGAAACGTAGTGGAGCCGCGGGGG
>DASVNL010000727.1:0-5908 GCA_036383875.1 Thermoanaerobaculia bacterium | reverse complement strand
CACGCGCGTGCTCGTGCTCGACACGAACAACCTCGCGATCTCGCGCATCACGCGTGATGGCATTACGGCGACATGGAGCTACGGACCTTCGATCGGCGACGGCCAGCCGCTGCGCATCGACATCGAACCGTCGACGCGCGAAGTGAAAATCGAATACACGACGAGCGCGTCCGCGCCAGGCCTCAACTGGAACACCGAGGCGCAGAGCTACGGCCGTCAGCGCCCGTATCTCTATTCATTGAACGAACCGAACGACGCGCGCAGTTGGATTCCGATTCAGGACACGCCGACCGTGCGCATGACGTACGACGCGACGTTGCACGTCCCCGCCGATCTACTCGCGCTGATGAGCGCGGAGAACAACGCGCGTACGACGAATGACACCGGCGTGTACTCGTTCACGATGACGCGTCCGATTCCCGCGTATCTCATCGCGATCGCGGTGGCGCGTCTCGAGTTTCGCGAGTTCGATGAGCGCACCGGCGTCTACGCGGAACCGGAGCTCATCGACGATGCGGAGTGGGAGCTGCAGTACCTGCCCGCGATGGTCGACGCCGCGGAGACCGTGGCCGGTCCGTTTCCATTCACTCGCCACGACGTGCTGCTCATGCCGCCGACGTTCATCGTCGGAGGGATGGAGCACCCGATGCTGAACTTCATCAATCCGTTCAGCGTCGTCAGCGGCAATCATCCCGCCGATCCTGACGAGAAGAATCTGATCGCGCACGAGCTCGCGCATTCATGGGCCGGCGACGCGACGACGCTCGGAAGCTGGGAAGACATCTGGCTCAACGAAGGGATCACGTCGTATCTCGCGTTGCGCACGCTCGAGCTGATGCAGGGCAGCGAGCGCACGGACCTGCAGTTCTACCTCGATCGCAACTCGTACACGAGCTACGCGAATCAGACGCAGGACAAATCCGCGACGACGATGCATCGTCCTGTCCCCTACGCCGGCTACGGCTTCAGCAACACGTCGTACGTGAAGGGCGAGCTGTTCATGAAGACGCTAGAAGATCGCATCGGGCGCGTGCCGTTCGATGCGTTCCTGAAGAAGTACTTCGAGACGTTCGCGTTCCGCTGGGTCGACGATCGCAATTTCCTCGCGTTGTTGCGATCGACGATCGCATTCGATGAACAGGCGATGCGCGTCGACGAGTGGGTGTACGGCACGGGCGTACCGTCGAACATCACTGCGCCGACGTCGTCGGTGTTGTTGAGCCGCGCGCAACAACGCGCGACCGCGTTCAACAACGGCACTCCGTTCTCGCAACTCAACCCACAGACCTGGTCCGACGTGGACATCGATCTCTTCGTGCAAATCGCGCCGATGAACGCATCGCGCATGGCCGAAATCGACGCAGCCCTCGGCCTGAGTCTCCGTGTAACGCCGCCGTTGTCGTGGCTCGTCGCGGCCGGATACGCGAACTACACGCCTGCCCTGCCGGCCATCGAGCGCGCGCTGATGCGCGGAGGTCCGAACAGTTGGATCACGACGATCTATCGCGCGCTCTCATCGACGAGCAGCGGACGGACGCGCGCGCTCGACATCTTCAGCCGCGCCCGCGATCGCTATCACGACAACATCGAAAACTCGGTGAACCAGATCCTCAATTCGAACAACGCGAATCTCGAAGAGAACGCGGCCTGACAATCGTCACCTGACAATCGCGGCGCAGCTCGCTACATTGCGCGCATGCCACAACTGCTGCCGTTCCGTCATCGCGCGCACGAAGTCTCCCGCGTCGAGGCGTTCAGCGACGTCGTGTTTGGCTTCGCGCTGACGCTCATCGTCGTCTCCCTCGAAGTTCCGCGCACCTACGCGGAGCTGGTCAACGAGATGCGCGGATTCATCGGCTTCGCGATCTGCTTCGCGACGCTGACCTGGGTCTGGCACGAGCACTACCGCTTCTTTCGGCGCTACAGCTTGCAGGACGAGGTGACGATCGTGCTCAACACGACGCTGCTTTTCCTCGTGCTGTTCTACATCTATCCACTGAAATTCATGTTCGAGCTGGTCACGCGACGCATTCGCGGCATCGGCGCCGAGAACGGTCCCCAGCTCTTCCTGATCTACGGCCTCGGGTTCGCCGGCATCTTCGCAGTGTTCGCGCTCATGCACCTCCACGCGTATCGCAAGCGCGTACAACTCGGACTGAACGAAGTCGAAGTGCACGACACGATCGGCATGATGGTCATGTATCTCACCCACGTCGCGATCGCTGTGTTGTCGATCATCGTTGCGTACATCGTCGATCCGCGACAGATCGGACTGGCCGGCTGGTCGTACTTCCTCCTCGGACCCTCATCCGCGGCAGTCGGCTACTGGCGCGGCACACGCCGCGCGCGCATCGCCGAACAGATGCTGCAACGCAATCCCGAGCTCGCGACCGCGAACGGCTAGCGCACCACGCGACGCCGTCCGCTCGTCGCCTGCTGCACGAAGATCCGCGAGACGCCGCCGTACTCGGCGTCGCTGGCCAGTCGCGCGTACGCGAAGACCGGGAACGCGCCGCCGATGATGTCGACGTCGGGCGCGCGCCACTCGTTGTGCGCTTCGAACGTGCCGACCTTCGTCACCGGACCGAAGCTGCCGAGCGCACCCATCGTCAGCACCTCGAATTCTTGCAGGTAGAACTTGCGCGCAAACGTGTTCGTCGCCGCGACGAGCACGAAGCCGTCCCCATGCGGTTCGAACGCCGCGACGACCGCAGAGTCGCTGATGTCGTCGAGCGCGCGCGCCTGCTCCTGCGCCGCGAGCTCGCCCGCGTAGCGCATCATTGGCGCGATGTCGGCGGCCGTCTGCCACACGAACGCCACACCCCGCGATCCCGGCGCGCCAAACAACGCGCGCACCGGTGAGCTCGTGTTGAACGTGACGCGCGGCGGGAACGGGAAGATGAAGCCGTCGATCGGAATCATCGTCTCGACGATCTGATCCGCCGGCTCGATCTGGCCGACGTCGGTGGCCGGCTGCCCTTTCGCGCGCGCCCACGCAACGACGTAGTTGTCGATGCCCTTGTCCCACACGACCGCCGGATGGTGATCTTCGTACGGGCCCGATGCGAGATGGATGTCCTTCGTCGCGATGCCGACGCCATCGCTGCTCAGCAGAACACCCTTCATGTCCGAATACGCTTGCAATGAGTCCGGCGCCTGATACACGACCATCACGGTTCCGCCGCCGCTCGCCGCGACGCTGAATCCGGGGTTCGAATACGTCTGCGTAACGATGCGAATCGGCAGCTCATCGATCGGCTGCAGCGCCTCGGTGAATCGCTGCGCGTCGATCGAGTCGGACGTGGCCGTGATCACCCAAACGACTCCCCCTTCGACGAGCACGTCGATGAGCCGCTCCGCCGACGCGCCCGGATGCACCGGGTCGTATGGCGCGCTTCCTGGTCCGCGAGACAGTCGCAGCTCGGAGCGCGTCGCGGTCTTTTCGATCCAGCCCGCGATGACGCCGCCGTTCGCTACTCGCGCGAGGCGAATGTCGAATTGCTCCTGCGCCGCTTCGACGAACGGCAGGATCGTGCGGAACGGATCGGGCGCGTTGACCGACGCGGAGTCGAAGAACGCGGCTTCGAGTCCGCCGCGATCGGGACGCCACAACGCGACGCCGCTCGCTCCATTCGATTCGATCGCGGCAGGCACGATCGACTTCGACGTCGTGCGCTGCGGCTGCGCGATCGCGACGCCATCGCGCGACACACGCAGGCCATAAATCGACCGCGTGTACTCCTCGGCGAACGTCACAAAATATTCGCCATCACGCGAACCAACCGCTGGCGCGATCACGCCGCCGTTCGTCGTCAGCGTGCGAATCCCGCCGATCAGCCTTCCGTTCAGATCGAGCGACTGCGCTTCGATGTTGTCGCGCGACCACACCGCGAGGAACTTCTCGCCATCCGTCGCGACGCTGACGTTCGACTGTACCGCGATCGGTCCGAGGACGCGCAGCGCGCCGGTGGTTCCATCACTCGCGACGTCGATCGCGTTCGCGTTGCTGTCGCCCGCGACGACGAGGTACTTCCCACCCGCGGTCGCGACGTCGATCCCGCGGAACACCGAGGCCCACGGGAACGCGACTTCGCGAATCTTGTTGCCTTGCAGATCGAGCAACAGTCCCGGCGATGCGCCAGTCACGACGAGCACGTTCGTGCCGTTGGATGCGGCGTCGATCGGAATCGCGGCGTCGAAGCCGAGGTCGAGGATCAGCGTTGGCGTGCCGAGGAGACCGTCGGTGCTGAGCGCGCGCGAGTAGAGCTTCGTGCCGTCGCCATAAATCAATAGATACGAGTCGCCCGCCCACACGACCGCGCCGCTGTAATCCGCGGGCGCGATGCGAATGCCGAACGGATCGAGTCGCGTGCCGTCCTGCTTGAAGCGTGCGGCGTACGCGCGCGGCTCGCCACCGCGAAGATCGGTCCAGGTCGCGACGTAGCCGTCGCCGTTCGTCGCGACGCGCGGCCATCCCGATGTGTCCTCGACCGGCGCGTACTCCGGCGCGCTGATCGGCAGCTCGACGCGGAACGGCAACGGCTGCGAGAAGGTCGGGATCGACACGAACAACGCGACGAGCACTGCGACGGCGAGTTTTCGCATGCGCCAACACTACGCCCGATCGGTGCCGGAAGGATGTAGCAGTGTAGTTACCAGCGTACGGATATGGCCGCGAAACCGCCGGAATTGCTCACTCAGTGAGCAGCGATCGTCATTCTTCCGGGATGGCGTGACCTTCCGGAGCCGCGCGGTCGTACGTCAGGAACGAGTACGGATACTGGTTCTGCTCGTCGGCCTCGAAGTGTTCCGCGTCGACGAGGTGCCATTCGGAGACGTCGTCGAATTCCGGAAAAAACGTGTCGCCCTCGACGTCGGCGTGGACGCGCGTGAGGTACATGCGATCGGCGCGATGGTTGGCCTGCGCATAAATCTCCGCACCACCCAACACGAACGCCTCCGACTCCCCCGCTCGCGCCGCGACCTGAATCGCGTCTTCGAGCGAATGCACGACGGTGACGTTGGGGATCGCGAGGTCCTGCCGCGTGATGACGACGTTCGTGCGACCGGGCAGCGCCTTGCCGACGGAGTCGTACGTGACGCGGCCCATGATGACGTGATGCCCGAGGGTCATCGACTTGAGGCGCTTGAGATCGGTGGACTGGCGCCACGGGATGTCGTTGTCGCGACCGATGACGCCGTTTGTTGAGAGTGCTGCAAGGATCGAGAGTTTCATACCGCGATGGGCGCCTTGATCGATGGATGCGGATCGTAGTTTTCGAGCGTGAAGTCGCTGAACTTGAAGTCGAAGATGTCGCGCACGTCAGGGTTGAGACGCATCGTCGGCATCGGTCGCGGCTCGCGCGTGAGCTGCTCTTTGGCCTGCTCGAGATGATTCGTGTAGAGATGCGCGTCGCCGAGAGTGTGAATGAAGTCGCCGACTTCGAGGTCGCACACCTGCGCGATCATCATCGTCAGCAACGCGTACGACGCGATGTTGAACGGCACGCCGAGAAACACGTCCGCGCTGCGCTGGTACATCTGACACGACAACTTGCGATCGGCGACGTAGAACTGGAACAGCGCGTGACACGGCTGCAACGCCATCTTGTCGAGGTCGCCGACGTTCCACGCGCTGACGACCAGCCGGCGTGAATCGGGATTCCGTTTGATGTCCGCGATGACGTTGCTGATCTGATCAATGTGCCGTCCGTCGGCCGCCGGCCACGAACGCCACTGATAGCCGTACACCGGACCGAGCTCGCCGTTCGCATCGGCCCACTCGTCCCAGATCGTGACTTTGTTTTCGTTGAGAAATTTGACGTTGGTCTCGCCCGCGAGGAACCACAGCAACTCATAGATGATGGAGCGCAGGTGCAGCTTCTTCGTCGTGACGAGCGGGAAACCG
>DASVNL010000726.1:0-6431 GCA_036383875.1 Thermoanaerobaculia bacterium | reverse complement strand
GACATCAGCAGCCGCTTCGCCGCCGGCGGCTCACGCGGCACCGTGCCCGACTTGCTCGCGTTCATGCGCGCGTTGAACGGCGGCAAGCTGTTGTCGGCGAAGTCGGTGCAGATGATGATCACGCCGGGCGTCACGAAAGATGGGACCCCAACGACCTACGGCCTCGGCTGGCAAATCCCGAACTTCGTGGATCGCGAAACGATCGTCGCGAACGACGGTGGTCAGCAGGAAACGCGCACGTTCATCCTCAACGAAACCGGCCGCGATTTCGGCATGGCGCTGGCGATGAACTTCGAAGCCGACAACTACGGCCCCGTGATCATGCGCCTGTACGAGCTCGCGAACGGCCGCCCGCTGCGCTTCGCGGAGAAGTGAGGGATTTCCCAACTCCGCGGCACTCCCATGACAGAGGGAGTTCGCGATGGCCGAGTATTCGTGGTCGCAGCAACGGCAGTTACTTTCATTCTTCACCGCGGGGATTCGCAATCATCCGGCGCATCCGGTCGTGATCAGCGAAGGGGATTCGTGGTTCTCCTTTCCGATTCACGCGAACATCATCGATCAGCTCGATGAGATGGTGAACCGGCGGATGTCGCTGCTTCGGCTCGAGCGAAGCGGCGACGAGCTCACGGCGATGACGACCGACGCGAAGCTGAAGACGCTCGGCGGATATTTGCAGCGCTACAAGCCGCACGTGCTTCTGTTCAGCGGCGGAGGGAACGACATCGTCGGACCGGAGCTGCTGAAGTTCATCGCCCGGCGAGGTGCAACGTTCGATGTCGCGGCGGCGCTGAATACGTCAGCGCTGAAGACGCGGTTCAACGAGATTCGCGCCGCGTACGTGAAACTCATCGCGATGCGCGACGCGAATGCGCCGGCGTGCCTCATCGTCACGCATGGCTACGGCAACGCGATTCCGACGGGTCGCAAGGCGAAGCTGTACGGAATCGCGGCCGGTCCGTGGATCAAGCCGTTTCTCGAAGCGCAGGGATACACGACGAAGAAGGAGCAGCAGGCGATCGTCGATGCTTTGATGGTTCGATTCAACGCAATCGTTGATTCCTTCGTGGGCGCGCGGTTCATCAAATGCGACGTCGCCGCCGTCATTCAGGACAACGAGTGGAACGACGAGCTACACCCGACGCGCAAGGGGTTCGAAGATGCGGCCGCCGTCTTTCATTCGACGCTGCGTACGCTGCTTCCGGGCAAGTTTCCCTGAGTCGGCCGTTACGGCCGCCACTGATCGCGATCCTCGGAACGCAGGTACCGTCCGACGTACAGCATGGTCGCGACGCGGCGCAGGATCGGTTCGCCGTGATGGCGGCCGGCTCCGAAATCACCATCGGCCGCCCACTCCTCCATCGAATGCAGGAAGTGGTCGGTCGAGCGCGTCTGCCAATGGTTCGCTTCCATGCATTGAGTCTGGTCGTAGCGCGGGCACTCTTTCTCCGACTCGCAGTCCTCGCGGAGCGCGCGCAGGAATCGCACGAAGGACTGCTCGTCGTTGACCGTCTCGAGAAGTTCCATCCAGTTGTTCGCCATCTCTCACCTCTGGCGAGATGGTAGCGCGGTCATGATCGGTAATCGGCGTTGAGGCTGACGTAGTCGTGGCCGAAGTCGCAAGACAGCACGACCGTGCGCGCGGTGCCGTTGCCGAGGTCGACGCGGAGCGGGACGCGTTCGCGGGCGAAGACTTTGGCGGCGTCCTTCTCGTTGTACTGCGTTGGCGCGCCGTCGCGAACGAGGGCGATTGGGCCGGCTTGCAGCGAGATCTTCTTGAGCGAGAAGCGTGCGCCGCTGCGGCCGACGGCTGCGAGGATGCGGCCCCAGTTCGGATCGCCGCCGTGCAGCGCGGTCTTCACGAGCGGGGACGTCGCGATGGCGTGCGCGGCGAGCTTCGCGTCGCGATCGGTTTTCGCGCCGGTGATTTCGATCTCCATCACGCGGATGGCGCCTTCGCCGTCGCGGACGATCATCCACGAGAGGTCGCGGCAGACCGCGTTCAGCGCGCGTGCGAAATCGGAGAGGTCGGCCTTCGGAGCGTTGCCGAGCTTTCCGGATGCCATCACGAGCACCGTGTCGTTCGTCGACGTGTCGCCGTCGACGCTGATTGCGTTGAACGACTGATCGACTGCGGCCTTGAGGAGCTTGTCGAGCGTCGATGCGTCGACGGCGGCGTCGGTCATGACGAAGCCGAGCATCGTGGCCATGTTCGGGTGAATCATGCCCGCGCCCTTTGCGACGCCGACCAGGCGTCCGCGCTTGCCGCCGATCGTGAACGTCGCCTGCGCGACCTTCGGACCGACGTCGGTGGTGAGGATCGCGTGCGAGAGTGCTTCGACGCCGCCGCTCGACAGGCGTGCGACCGCGTCCGGCAGAAAGTCGCGGACTTTCTTGTCGGGCAGCACGACGCCGATCACGCCGGTCGACGCGAGGAAGATTTCTTCTTCAGGACACGCGAGCAGTTCCGCGGCACGCGTGCGGCAGCGCTTCGCGGCGTCGAGTCCTTCTTTGCCGGTCACTGCGTTCGCGCAGCCGGCGTTGACGAGGACCGCTTTCAAACGGCCGCCGCTCTTCTTGAGACCGGACTTCGACAGGACGACGGGCGCCGCCTGGAACTTGTTCTGCGTGAATACCGCCGCCGCGGTTGCGCCATCTTCGGCGACGATGAGGCCGAGGTCCGGACGCTTCTTCCGGATCCCGGCGCGCACGCCGGAGGCGACGAAGCCTTTTGGCAGTCTCATTTCTCGAGCATCTCCAGCGCGGCCTTCGCGGCCGCGAGAACACGATCAGGTGCGGTTCCGCCGAGGGCGTTCTTCTTTGCGAGAACGGTCTCGACGGGGTTGAACGAATGCTTTCCTTCGCGCGACACGATCTCGTGCGCCTCGCGAAACGGAATCCCTTTCGCCGCGAGCTCGTCGGCGGCGTCGGTGGCGAGCAGCAAGTCACTCGAAGCGGCGGCGCGCATCGCGTCGTTGATCTTCAGTCCCGCGATCACCGCGGTCACCGCGGGCAACATCGATGCGAGCACCGCGCGCGTGCGGAACAGCGGCTCTTTGTCGAGCTGCAGATCTTTGTTGTACGCGAGCGGCAGACCTTTGAGCAGCGCGAGGAAACCAGTCAGCTCGCCGAGCGCACGTCCGGCGTGGCCTCGGGTGAGCTCGAGCACGTCGGGATTCTTTTTGTGCGGCATGCGCGACGAGCCGGTCGCCATCGAGTCCGGCAGTTCGGCGTAGCCCGCTTCGTCGCTCGTGAAGAAGATCAGATCTTCGGCGAGTCGCGAGAGGTGATTCATGAGCATCGACGACGCGAACAGATACTCCGCCGCGAAGTCGCGATCGGAGACGCCGTCGAGCGAGTTCTTCGTCGCGCGTGCGAATCCGAGAGACTTCGCGAGACGCTCGCGATCGATTCGCAGCGGCGTGCCCGCGAGTGCGGCCGAGCCGAGCGGACATTCGTCGCCGCGTGCGATCACACTCGCGATGCGCGCGCGATCGCGATGCAGCATCTCGACGTAGGCGAGGCACCAGTGACCGAACGTCACGGGCTCCGCTTGTTTGAGGTGCGTGTAACCGGGCATCGGCGTCGCCGCGTGCTCGTGTGCTTTCGCCGCCAACGCCTGCGCGAGCGAGCGCACGAGTGCGTCGAAGTCGGTGCACGCTTTCTTCAGCCACAACTTCAAATCCGTCGCGACCTGGTCGTTGCGCGAGCGTCCGGTGTGCAGTTTTCCTGCGAGAGTTCCGATGTGTTCGCGAAGCGTCGCTTCGACGAACGAGTGCACGTCTTCGTGGCCGTTGCCGGTAGTCGGGAGTCCTGCAGCGAGAACCGTCTGCAGACCCGTGACGATGGTTCCTACTTCTTCGGGCGTGAAAACGCCCGACAGGCCCAGTTCGCGTGCCCAGGCGATCGATCCTTCGACGTCTTCCGCGAACAGCTCGCGGTCGAAGCCGAACGAATCGTTCAGCACCCGCAGCAGGGCGGACGGTCCTTCGGTGAACCGTCCTCCCCACATGCTTGGAGCGTTTGTCACTGCTGGGCCACCTTCTCGATGTCCATCGGCGCGAGGCGTTTGCGTCCGCGGAGCTGGAGGCCGAACAGCTTGATGAAGCCGGCCGAGTCCGTGACGTCGTATCCCGTCATGTCGAAAGACGCGAGATTCTGTTGATAGAGCGAGTGCGGCGACTTGCGGCCGATGACGGTCGCGTTGCCCTTGTAGAGCTTGAGCGTGACGCTGCCGGTGACGGTTTCGCCGAGGACGTTGATGAAGGCGTCGTAGGCCTCGCGTAGCGGTGCGAACCACTGGCCGTTGTAGACGAGCTCCGCGTAACGCGTGGCGATGCGCTCCTTCTCGTGCGCGGAGTCGCGATCGAGCGTGATCGACTCGAGCGCCTTCAGCGCGGTCACGAGGATCGTGCCGCCGGGCGTTTCGTACACGCCGCGCGACTTGATGCCGATGAGGCGGTTCTCGACGATGTCGGCGCGGCCGACGCCATGGCGTCCGCCGATTTCATTCAGCGTCTGCACGAGCTTCGCGGGCGACAGCTTTGTGCCGTTGACCGCGACCGGGATGCCTTCGACGAAATCGACGGTGACCTTCTCCGGCGTGGACGGCGCGTCCATCGGATCGACGCTCAGCTTGAACATCGACGGTTCCGGCTCGAACATCGGATCTTCGAGCGGGCCGCCTTCGTGCGAGAGGTGCCACAGATTGCGATCGCGCGAGTACGGATCTTTCTTCGTGACCGGCACCGGGATGCCGCGCTCGGACGCGTAGTCGATCGCGTCTTCGCGCGAGACGATGTTCCACTCGCGCCACGGCGCGACGATCTTCAGCTCCGGCGCGAGCGCCTGGTACGCGAGCTCGAAGCGCACCTGGTCGTTGCCCTTGCCGGTGCAGCCATGCGCGAGCGCATCGCAGCCCGTCGCGAGGGCGATCTCGACCTGCTTGCGCGCGATGAGCGGACGCGCGGTCGACGTGCCGAGGAGGTAGTCGCGCTCGTAGATCGCGCCGGCCTTCAGCACGGGGAAGAGATAGTCCGCCGCGAACTCTTCCTTCGCGTCGACGAGATGGAAGTCGCACGCGCCGGTCGAATACGCCTTCTGCGCGAGACCCGCGGTCTCTTCAGCCTGGCCGACGTCCACGGCCACCGCGACGACGTCGACGCCGTAGTTTTCCTTCAGCCACGAAATGATGATCGAGGTATCGAGGCCGCCCGAATAGGCGAGAGCTACTTTTTTCACTGGACAGAGACTCCTTCGGAAATGTGATTCGTGTTCGCGACCAGCGGCAACGGAGTGGGAGCAGGCAGCTCCTGCGCATCCGTATGCGTGGCGCGCAACGTCTGATCGAGTGCGGTGATGAATTCTTTGAGCGCTTTCTTCGGCACGTTGTACGGCGGCAGAAGGCGGATGACTTTGTCGCGCGCGGTGCCGACGACGAAGCCCTGTGCGAGCAGCTCGCGTGCGACCGGCGAGGCCGGACGATCGAGTTCGATGCCCCACATCAGACCGGAGCCGCGAATCTCGACGACGCCCTGCGTCAGCTTCGCCAGCTCTTCGCCGAACCACGCGCCGAGCGCGTTGATCTGCGGGAGGAGCTTCTCGGTTTCTTCGACGACGACTGCGCCGAGTCTGCACGCGACAGGGTTGCCGCCGAACGTCGTGCCGTGATGTCCGGGCTTGACGACGCCTTCGATCGCGGCGCCGGTGAGCACTGCGCCGAGCGGCAGTCCGCCGCCGAGCGGCTTCGCGAGCGTGACGATGTCGGGGATGATCCCGCTCTTCTGAAACGCGAACATGAAGCCGGTGCGGCCGAGACCGCACTGAATCTCGTCGAGGATCAGCAGAGCGCCTTTGCGATCGGCGACGCGACGCGCGGCGATCATGAATTCGTCGGTGAGCGGGATGATCCCGCCTTCGCCCATGACCGGCTCGAGGAAGATCGCGGCGGTCTCGTGATCGACGGCCGCTTCGAGCGCGGCGATGTCATTCGGCGCGACGAACGTCACGCCCGCGACGAGCGGCGCGAACGGCGTGCGATACGCCTCGTGACCGGTCAGCGAGAGCGATCCCATCGTGCGGCCGTGAAACGACTCTTCGAGCGCGACGAGCTTCGTCTTCTTCGTCGCCAGACGCGCGAACTTCAGCGCGGCTTCATTCGCTTCGGTGCCGCTGTTGCAGAAGAAGGCGCGATTGAGTCCCGACGCGCGCACGAGCTTCTCGCCCAGGATGCCCTGCGCCGGGTGGTAGTAGAGATTCGAGATGTGGAGCAGCGAGGTCGCGGCGTCCTTCAACGTCTGCTGAAGGCGCGGGTGCTTGTGCCCGAGGACGTTCACGGCGATGCCGCCGAGGAGGTCCCAGTAGGCCTTCCCGTCCGCGTCGAACAGGCGCGCACCTTTGCCGTCGCGCGGATGAAACTTCGTCCGGGCGTA
>DASVNL010000725.1:0-7869 GCA_036383875.1 Thermoanaerobaculia bacterium | reverse complement strand
AAACTCCTCGGCTTCGATCATCCGTCCACGGGCAAACGAATGGTCTTCACCGCACCGATTCCAAAAATCTTTCAGAAACTGGTTTCGTAACGCACATCCTCGTGTGTCCGTATATCCGAGGAGTCTCTGCAAATGAATGATGCCGTCTCGGCGGTTTCGGTCCTCCGGCGAAAGATCGCCGGCGTGCTGTTCGCGCGGCAGTGGCTGGTGTACGCGGCGTTCGCCTTCCTCCTGAGCGGCGTCGCGTTGCTGGTTGCGAAGCGCTGGAGCATCACGCTCCCGTTGTGGCCGGGGCTCCTCCTTTTCGCGATCACCCTCGTCGCCGCGGCCTGGCGCACGTCGCGACAACTGCCGACGCGCGCCGCGACAGTCGCGTTGCTCGACGCGCAGGCACACTGCGGCGGCTTGCTCATGGCGCACGAGACGATCGACGTCGGCGCGTGGCGTCCGTCGGTCGATTCGATTCCGCGCGTCGCGTGGCGTGCGCAACGACAGACGATTCTCACGGGCATCTGCGCGTTGTTTCTCGTCGTCGCGGCGATCGTCCCGGCGCGCGCGAAGACGACGAAGCACTCGCTCGCGATCGACGCGGACGTCGAGAAGCTCGCGGCGCGCATCGACTTGCTGGAAGAAGAAAACATCCTGCCGGCGGAACGTGCCGATGCGATGCAGGCCGCGCTCGAAGAGCTGAAGCGCGATGCGGAAGGCGACGATCCGGCGAAGACGTGGGAGACGCTCGACAGTCTCGACGAGGCGACGCTGCGCAACTCCGACGAAGCCGCGAGCGACGCGATTCAGAAGGCCGAGGAGCTGACGAAAACCGAGGCGACGGCGCTGGCGATGACGGAGGGCGGACTCGATCCCGAAACGCTCGCCGCGGCGATGAACGATCCCGAAACGCAGAAGGCGATCGGCGACAAGGCACTGTCGAGCGATCAGTTGCGCGAGCTCGCATCGAGCGCGAACGCGCAGAAGTCGAAGCTGCGCGGAACGCTGTCAAAACTCAGCAAGAACGGTCTCATCGATCCGAAGAAGCTCGGCGACTTCGACGAAGCCAGCAAGCTCGGAGAGAGGCGCGAGCTCGAGAAGTTCCTCAAGGAATGCAAGAACGGACAGCGCTTCAGCGACGCGCTGGCCGAGTGGATGCGTTCTGCTCCAGGCGTGAGTCGCGGTCGCGGCGACGCGCCGATGTTCTTCGGTGAAGAGGCCGCGCAGAACGGCAAATTCAAGGAAGAGGCGTTGCCGCCCGCGAACGCCGCGGCACTCGCGAACAGCGAGGTGCTCGCAGTCAGCGCGGCCGAACCGACCGAGCAGGATGGCGATCGCTCGACGCCGGGCGCGTTGCGCGATGCGAAGTCCGGCGGCGGCTCGGCGCTGACGCCTGTCGTCCAGCCGCGTCATCGCGGCGCGGTGAATCGCTACTTCGAAAGGAAGCCGAAATGACCGAGACGCTCCTGCAGCCCGATGAGCTGCGCCCGCACGTCGAACGCGCGAACGCGATTCTCTCCGAGCTCGATCGCATTCTCCTCGGGCGCTCCGACCTGCATCGCATGGTCGTCGTCGGCATCCTCGCGCGCGGGCACATCCTGCTCGAAGGCGTTCCCGGTCTCGGCAAGACGGCGCTCGCGAAAGGACTCGGCGACATTCTCGGCATCGAGCTGCGTCGCGTGCAGTTCACGCCCGACCTCATGCCCGGCGACATCCTCGGCACGAACATCCTGCAGGAAAGCGAAGGCGGACATCGCGCGCTGCAGTTTCAGCCCGGCCCTGTCTTCACGAACGTGTTGCTCGCGGACGAGATCAATCGCGCGTCGCCGAAGACGCAGTCGGCGTTGCTCGAAGCGATGCAGGAGCGCGCGGTGACGCTCCTCGGCACGACGCGCGCGCTGCCGGTGCCGTTCTTCGTGATGGCGTCGCAGAATCCGATCGAGCTGGAAGGCACGTATCCGCTGCCCGAAGCGCAGATCGATCGCTTTCTTTTCAAGCTGCACGTGTCGCATGTCGACACCGACGTGCTCGAAGAAATCATCTTCACGCGACGCCGCGGCGAAACGCCCGCGCCGCAGACGCGCGTCACGCGCGAGCAACTGCTCGAGTTGTTCGACGCCGTCGATCGCATCTACCTGCCGCGCGCGGTGGCGCGCTACATCGCGCGACTCGTCGCCGCGACGCACACGCAAAAGTACGTGAGCCTCGGCGCATCGCCGCGTGCTGCGATCGCGCTCGCCGAGGCTGGACGCGCGGAGGCGCTGCTCGCGGGACGTCCGACCGTTGGCTTCGACGATGTGAATCGCGTCGCGTTCGCGGTGCTCAATCACCGCATCATCCTCGACTACCGCGCGCGACTCGATGGCGTGCGTTCGCAGCAGGTCGTCGAAGACGTGCTCGCGTCGACGGACGAAGTCGGCATGTCGCTGCCGGGCGACGTGGCGGTTCAGCATGCGTGATCGCGCGCTCGCGCTGTTCGCGATTCTCGCGATCGCGACGCCGATGTTCGCCGTGACGTTCGGCGACATCGACATCACGACGCGCAAGGAGTTCGGACCGCCGCAGCTCGGTTTTTACTTCGAGCAGCGCTTCCACATCGCGAATCGTTCGCGCGATTCGCACGCCGTGCGCATCACGCTGGAAGGCACGGCAAATCGCGGCGGTGAAGATCGCGCGTCGCGGACCTTTCAGATTCCGGGCAAGTCGGAGACGATCGTCGCGGTGCCGGTGCTCGTGACGGGGTACTACACGCCGTCCGAGGCGATCATCGCGATCGATGGGAGCGTGCAGAGCGATCGCGTGCAGTTGTCGCAGCTCTCGTCGTGGGAGCAGCAGTCGAATCCGAACGTGCTCGTGAGCCGTTCCGTGCAGCATCCCAACGTCACGACCGTCGACATCGTGCGTCCCGACGTCGCGCCGTCCGAGTGGAGCTCGAGCTGGCTGCAATACGATCGATTCGACGCGATCATCGTTACGTCGGCCGATTGGAACGAGCTCCCGCCGCCGGTGCAGAACGCGATTCATCGCTGGACGTTCGCGGGCGGCACGCTCGTGTTCAGCGACCCGCCCGACCCGATGCCGGTCGTCAGCGTGCGTTCCACCGACGGCCGCTACGGCCTCGGGCGCATCATCGTTTTCCCCGACGGCAAGGTCGAGGTCGAACAGATCAAACCGTCGCTGCAGTGGCGCACGCGCGATGACGCCGTGCACGTCAGCGCGGTGAACGAGCTGCCGCTGCTCGATGAGGATCGACTGCCGGTGCGCGGCCTGTTCGGCGTGCTGCTCATCTTCGCGGTCGTCGGCGGACCGGTGAATCTGTTTCTGCTCGCGAAGAAAAATCGCCGCCTCTGGATTTTCGGATCGATCCCGCTCCTCGCGATCGCGACGTCGTTCCTGCTGGTCGGCGCGACGATCGCGAGCGAAGGGTGGGTGCGCATCGAGCGCTCGCTCTCCATCACTTTTCTCGATGAAAGCCTCGGCCAGGCTGCAACCCTCGGATGGAGCGGCTACTACGCGACCGTCTCGCCGCGCGGCGCCGTGCGATTCGCGCCGGACACGGAGCTGCGCACCACCGTGGGTCGCGGCAATCGCAACGCGGACACGACGTGGGACGACGGACAGCGTCTGTTCGGCTCGTGGGTCGGAACGCGCGTGCCGACGTACTTCGTCGTGCGCAAGAGCGAGCAGCGTCGCGAGCGCCTTCCGTTGCGCGTCGACGGCAAAGGCCTCGCTGGCGTGAACGGACTCGGCTCGCACATCGAGCACGTGTGGGCCGCGAACATGAACGGCGAGATTTTCGAAGCGAAGAACGTCGAGCCGGGGAAGGCATTCACGCTCGCGCCATCGCGCGAGTTTCCGAAGATCGGCACGCCGCTCTACGACCCCGAACGGATGATGCACCTCGACACGTGGGTGCTTCTGCTGCAGAACGCGCGCAAAGATCCGTCGCGTATGTTGCTCCCCGGGACGTACGTCGCGGAGTTGCGCGACTCGCCGTTCATCGAGCGCGCGCTGGAACGTCCGACGACGTCGACGCATCGCGGAGTCGTGTTCGGCGTGAGCCGTCTCGAAGGAGGCGCCGATGCGCGTTGACGTCGTCGAGTTGCGCAAAGACTTCGGCAAGACCACGGCCGTCGAAGGCATCTCGTTCTCGTTCGGCGCGGGCGACGTGATGGGCTTCGTCGGACCGAACGGCGCGGGCAAGACCACGACGATGCGCATCCTCTCGACGCTCGACGAGCCGACGGGCGGCGATGCGCTGATCGACGGCGTGTCAGTCGTGCAGGATCCGGAGGAAGCGCGGCGTCGCATCGGCTTCGTGCCGGACGCGCTACCGACGCACGCGGACATCACCGTGCACGAGTACCTCGACTTCTTCGCCCGCGCGTACGGAATCGATTCGCGCAAACGGAAGCAGGTCATCGAAGGCGTCGAGGAGTTCACGAATCTTCTCGGCATTCGCGAGAAGCTGCTCAAGGCGCTGTCGAAGGGGATGAATCAGCGTGTGTGTCTCGCGCGTGCGCTGCTGCACGATCCGCAAGTGCTGATCCTCGACGAGCCGGCCGCGGGACTCGATCCGCGCGCGCGCATCGAGTTGCGCGAGCTCATTCGCGTCTTCGCAGCGCAAGGCAAAGCGATTCTCATGAGCTCGCACATCCTCACCGAGCTCGCGGAGATCTGCACCGGCGCGGTGATCATCGAGCGCGGACGCATTCTGCGCGCGGGCTCACTCGACGAGATCATGCAAGTGCCGGACGGCGAGCGTCGCACGCTGATCGTCCGGACGCGCGGCAACGCGCTCGATCTGCAACGCGTGCTGCTCGAGCTCCCCGGCGTGCTCGAAACGCGCGTGGACGAGGACGAGGTCGCGCTGGAGTTCTCGGGTTCGGAGGATGAGGCGAGTGACTTGTTGACGGAGCTGGTGCGGCGTGGACAACGCGTGTCCGAGTTCCGCCAGCAGCGCGCGAATCTCGAACAGATCTTCATGGACGTCACCACCGGAGGTGTGCAGTGAGTCTGGCGCAGCGATTCGCAGACCTGAAGTCGCGTGCGGACGGCTGGCTCAATCCGGTCATGGTGAAAGAGCTGCGGCAGGCGGTGCGCGGACGTTTCATCGTGACCGTGCTCTCGCTCTCGCTGCTCGCGCAGGTCGTGGCCGTCGCGGGATTCATGATCAGCGGCGCGATCGACAATCGCAACGCGGCGCTCGATCCGATCGGCAGCGTGACGTTCACCACGCTCTTCTTCGTGCTCTTCACCGCGACGGTGTTTTTCGTTCCGCTCTACAGCGGCATTCGTATGGCCATCGAGCGTTCGGACACGAACGTCGACCTGCTCTTCGTCACGACCATCCGCCCGCGCACCGTGATTCTCGGCAAGCTGATGACCACGATCGCGCTCACCGCGCTGATCTTCTTCGCGTCCTTGCCGTTCCTCGTTTTCTCGTACGTCCTGCGCGGCATCGACGTGCTGACGATCGTTTTCGTGCTCTTCATCGCATTCTTCGCCGTCTGCAGCGCCGCCGTCGTCGCGCTGTTTCTCGGCTGCATCCCCGCGACGAAGCCGTTCCGTTTCGTCCTCGGCCTCGTCTTCTTCGGCGTCTCGGCGATGGCCTACGCGGGCATGGCCGCGATGATCACGAGCTTCATTCGCTCGTCGACGGCGATGATGTTCGTCACCAGCGATTTCTGGACCGCGGTCATCTCCGCGATCATGGTCGTTGCTGCGATCGACGCCGTGTTGCTCGTCACGACGACGGTGATCATCACGCCGCCCGCGGCGAATCGCGCGTTGCCGATCCGTCTGATGATGGCGATCGTCTGGCTCGTCTCGTTCGCGATCGCGGCGCGGCTCACGTTTCGCTTTCGCGACGCCTCGCCGATCCTGATGTGGGCGATGGTGCAACTGCTCTTCATCACGCTCGTGATGTGTTCCGCGGTCGGAGAGCGCGAACGGTGGGGTCCGCGCGTCGCGCGCACGATTCCGGAGAATCCGCTGAAGCGTTTCGTCGCGTTTCTCTTTTTCAGCGGCGCGGGCGGCGGAACGCTGTGGGCGTTGCTCTTTTATTCGCTCACGATCGGCGCGTATGAGCTCGTGCTGAAGACGCGGCCGCCGTCGCTGATCTCGACCGAGCGAGTGATCTCGGCGCAGGTGCTGGCGGAGGCGGCGATGTGCTTCGTGGCGTACCTGCTGACGGCGCAACTCGTGCGGCGCAAGTACCTGTCGCAGCGCGTGCCCGCGCGGGCGACGTGGGCGATCGGGCTAGTCGTGTTTCTCATCGTCGCGGTCATCCCGCCGCTCGTTTTGCTCTCCGCATACAGCGGCACGCCACAACTGCGCGCGCAGTACGAAGCCGTCACGATGCTCAATCCGTTTCCGAACTTCGACGGCCAAACACATTTCGCGCGCCTGCCCGTGCTGATGATTTGGACGCTCCTCGTCGTGACGGCCAACGCCGCGTGGATCGCGGCGCAGTGGCGCGCATTCCGGCGTTTCAACACGGCGGATGACGACGGCGAGCTCGCGTTGCAGGAAGGCTCGGCCGCGTGAGTCTGCGCGAAGCGATCGCGCATGGTGAGCGCATCGGTGCGGGTTACGCGCTCGTCGCGCCGCGCACGATCGCGTCGGGCGGCGGCGGCGCGCGCGTGAGTCGCCGCGCGGGCGGCTCGCTCGAGTTTCGCGATCATCGCGACTATCACCCCGGCGACGATCTGCGTCACGTCGACTGGAACGTCGTCGCGCGCAGCGACCGGCTGATCGTGAAGCAGTTTCACGAGGAGGTCAGTCCCGTCGTCGATCTGATCGTCGACGGCTCGCGCTCGATGGCACTCGCGGACTCGCGCAAGTCGCACGCGACGATGGCCGTCGCGTCGTTACTCGCGACCGCGGCGCGCAACGCGGGATTTCCGTACACGCTGTCGATCGCGCGCGAGCGATTGCAGATCCTCGCGCGCGGCGCGACGCGGCCGACGCAGTGGGATGACGTTGCGTTCGACTTCGCGGGCTCGCCCGCGAGCGCACTGATCAGCGGCGGCGCGATTCTGCGGCCCCTCGGCATTCGCATTCTCATCAGCGATCTGTTGTGGGAAGGCGAGCCGCGCGCGGTGTTGTCGGCGCTGGCGCAGAACGCATCGGCGCTCATCGTCGTGCAACTGCTCGCGGAGTCGGAGGAGACGCCCGACTTGCGCGGCGGGTGGCGGCTCGTCGACGTCGAGAGCGGCGAGTGGCGCGAGATCGTGTTCGACGCAGCGGCCGCGGCGCGTTATCGAGACGCGCTCGCGCGACATCGCGCGTTGTGGGATGACGCGGCGCGTCACGCGAAGGCGCTCGTCGTGCGCGGCGTGGCGGAGCGCATCGAGGAGCGGCTCGTGTTCGACGAGCTCGTGTCGGCGGAGATTCTCAAGGCGTCATGATGCCGATGCTCTCGTCCGTCTGGGCACTCGGCGCGCTCGCCGCGATTCCGGCGCTCGTCGCGATCTATCTGTTCCAGCGACGCTTTCGCACGCGCGAAGTCTCGAGCCTGTTGTTGTGGGACGCGATTCAGCAGGCGAGCATGGGCGGACGCACGCGCGAGCCGCTGCGATTGCCGCTCGCGTTCTGGCTCGAGCTCGCGGCGATCGCGCTGATCGCGCTCGCGGCGGCGGGACCAATTCTGCCGCGCTGGTCGCGCACGCGGCCACTCGTGATCGTGCTCGACGATTCGCTGTCGATGTCGGCGGGCGGCGATGACGCGCCACGCGCGAAGGCGATGAACTTCGTGCGCGACACCGCGTCGCGCGGCGGACACGATCCGGTGCACGTGGTCTTCGCAGGTGCGACTCCGCAACTCGCCGGCGGCGCGACGCTCGCGGAGAAGTTGCGCGGCTGGACGTGCAACGCGGC
>DASVNL010000724.1:0-4132 GCA_036383875.1 Thermoanaerobaculia bacterium | reverse complement strand
CCGTTCAACATCAGCAATGGCGAGAACTACAACTACGGCCCCTGGTGGATCGACCTCAACAAAACCGCGCCCGGCCTGGGCGAACTGCATCGCAGCGGCTACGACCTCTATTCGCAGCTCATGGCCGCCAACTTCAATCCGTTCCGCGACAAGCCGATCCGCGTGATCTATCCCGGCACCGACGACTGCGGCAGTTGCTCGCAGAACGGCACCGTGCACATCGAGATCGCCAAGGCCACGAACAATCGCACCATCAAACACGAGCTCGGACACGAGCTGATGTACGAGTACTGGGGCGGCATGCCCGCGAACAGCGGCGGCTATCACGAGTGGCCGAAGTGCGCGAACAAAGGCCTCGCGCTTTCGGAAGGCTTCGCACACTTCGTCTCGTGGTGGGCGAACGTCGACCGCGTCACGCTGGCCGGCAACTTCTACACGCAGAACGGCGAGACCCTTCCGGACAGCGTCTGCAAGGACATTCAGCTCAACGAGCTGCGCGTCGCCGCGACGTTCTGGGACCTGCACGACACGAAGATCGACGGCGTCGACAAGTACTACAACGACGACAAGGCCCGCATCCTGGAGATGATTCTGGGCGGCCGGAACGTGCGCAACAGCTACCTCGAACTGATGTACCCGCGCCTCGAGCAGCAAGGCGGCTGGCAGTGGGAACAGATCGAGCCGATCTCGCGCATGAACTTCACGAACTGACGACGGTCACGAAGCGGCGATCATCATGGTCGCCGCTTCGTCACTTGACATTTCACACATCGCCCGCCGATCATCTCGCTCGCCGATATGAGTTACGCCTCCAGCTCCCGCGCCGCGTCCGCACACGTCTCGATGATGTGTATGGGCATGTGCATGTGTATGCGCTGACGCGGGTGTAGCCTCTCCTTCCGACCTCCACCCGCGGCACAGCGCCGGCGCGGTGGAGCGAAACGAAATCCTCGTTTCCGAACCCTCAGAACCTTTCTGACGATTCGCCCAAAGCCCACCGCCCGGTCACGGGTCCGGCGGGCTTTTTCATTTCGGCGAATTCGAGAACGAAAGGCAAATCACATGAGCAACGAAACGAACGGACTTCGCTACGAGACGCTCCAGGTGCACGCGGGACAGGAGCCCGCACCCGGCACGAACGCACGCGCCGTCCCGATCTACCAGACCACCTCGTTCACCTTCGACGATGCCGCACACGGCGCGCGCCTCTTCGCGCTGCAGGAGTTCGGGAACATCTACTCGCGGATCATGAACCCCACCACCGACGTCTTCGAGAAGCGCGTCGCCGCACTCGAAGGCGGCGTGGCAGCACTCGCGACGTCATCCGGACAAGCGGCACAACTCCTCGCCCTCACGACGATCGCCGAAGCCGGCGACAACATCGTGTCGACGAGTTTTTTGTATGGGGGCACATACAATCAGTTCAAAGTCTCCTTCCCGCGGCTCGGCATCGAGACGCGCTTCGTCGACGGCGACGATCCATCCGCGTTCGAAGAGAAGATCGACGAGCGCACGAAGGCGATCTACGTCGAGACGATCGGCAACCCGCGCTTCAACGTCCCCGACTTCGAGGCGCTCTCCGCGATTGCGAAAAAGCATGGGGTCCCATTGGTCGTCGACAACACGTTCGGCGCGGCGGGCTACCTCGCGCGGCCGATCGATCACGGCGCGGACATCGTCGTGCAGTCCGCGACGAAGTGGATCGGCGGACACGGGACGTCGATCGGCGGTGTGATCGTCGACGCCGGGACGTTCGACTGGGGCAACGGCCGATTCCCGACGTTCACGACTCCCGCGCCCGGCTACCACGGCCTGAACTTCTATGAGACCTTTGGGCCGAAGAGTCCGTTCGGCAACATCGCCTTCATCATCCGCGCCCGCGTCGAAGGTCTCCGCGACCTCGGGCCGTCGCTCAGTCCCTTCAACTCCTTCCTCTTCCTGCAGGGACTCGAAACGCTCTCGCTGCGCGTGCAGCGTCACGCCGACAACGCGCTCGAGCTCGCACGCTGGCTGAAGAAACAACCCGACGTGACGTGGGTCAGCTACCCCGGACTCGAGGAACACCCGTATCACCTGCGCGCCGCGAAGTACCTGCGAAACGGCTTCGGCGGCGTGCTCGCATTCGGCATCGCGGGCGGACTCGAAGCAGGCCGCGCGTTCATCGAGAACGTCGAGCTCGCGTCGCATCTCGCAAACGTCGGCGACGCGAAGACGCTCGTCATTCATCCCGCGTCGACGACGCACCAGCAGCTCACCGATGACGAACAACGCGCGAGCGGCGTGACGCCGGATCTGATTCGCGTGTCGGTCGGCATCGAGCACGTCGACGACATCCGCAACGACTTCGACCGCGCGTTCTCACGCATCCGCAAGGAGGCCGCGGCGTGACCCGGACGTTCGCACTCCCCTTCCCGCTGATCCTCGAGAGCGGCGGTGTGCTCGACGAGGTCACGGTCGCATATCGCACGTGGGGCCGGCTCGACGCGGATCGCGCGAACGCGGTGCTCGTGTGCCACGCGCTGCCCGGCAACGCCGACGCCGATGAGTGGTGGGAGCCACTCATCGGCACCGGCCGGGCACTCGATCCCGACCGCGACTTCATCCTCGCGTCGAACATCCTCGGCAGTTGCTACGGCACGACCGGCCCGTCGACATTCGACGGCGAGTTCCCGCGTATCACGGTCCGCGACATCGTCGCCGTCCAACGCGCGCTCGTCCGCCACCTCGGCGTCCGCCGCCTGCGACTCGTCATCGGCGGCTCGTTCGGCGGCATGCAGGTGCTCGAGTGGGCGCTTGCTGCACCCGATCTCGTCGAAGCGATCGCGCCGATCGCGACGAACGCGCGTCACTCGCCATGGACCATCGCGTGGAGCGAAGCGCAACGCCAGGCGATTGCACTCGATCCCGAGCGCGGTCTCGCGATCGCGCGCATGATCGCGATGTCTACGTATCGCAGCCATGCGAGCTACGCGTCGCGCTTCGGACGCACGCACGACGGCGAGTCGTTCGCCGTCGAGAACTGGCTGCGCCGCCACGGCGATCGCCTCGTCGCGCGCTTCGATGCGAAGACGTACGTGACGCTCACGCACGCGATGGACTCGCACGACGTCGCGCGCGGCCGCGGCACGTACGAGTCGGTGCTCGCGTCGATCGAGCAGCCCACGCTGATCGTCTCGATCGACTCCGACATCCTCTATCCGCCCGTCGAACAGGAAGAGCTCGCGGTGCTGATCCCCAACGCCACGCTGCGCACGATCCACTCGGAACACGGCCACGACGGCTTCCTCATCGACGCCGCGGCCATCAACGACGAAGTGAAGGAGTGGAGGCGTGTCATCCCGTGCGAAAGCACGGGATCTCCTGGTTTGTCACGGGATCCCGCGCTGAAGCGCGGGATGACACGCCTGGCCGCACCTCACCTCACACAAGGAGCACACTCATGACCCACGTACTGAAATTCGGCGGCACGTCCGTCGCCTCACCTGAAGCCATCGAAAACGCGGTGCGCATCATTCGCGAGCGCTCCGAAACGCATCGCGTCGCCGTCGTCGTCTCCGCGCTCTCCGGCGTGACGTCCGCGCTCGACGCCGCATCCGCATCCGGCGACGTCTCCATCGTCGACGCGTTGCGCGAACGACACACATCGCTGCTGCGCGATCTCACGTCGAGCGACTGGAACGGCAGCGGCGCGACGGTGCGCGGTCTGCTGCAATTCCTCGACGTGCATCTGCGCCGCGGCGTCACGCGTGGTTCCGCCGCACACGACGAAATCCTCGGCATTGGCGAACGTCTCGCGGCGCCGCTCATCGCAGAAGTGTTGCGACATCGCGGAGTGCGCGCGGTTGCAATCGATGCGACGGAGATCGTGCGCACCGACGGCACACACGGCAACGCGCGCGTCGATTTACGTGCGACGCAACAGCGTCTGCTCGAACGCATCGAGCGCATCGGCGATGCGATTCCGATCATCACCGGCTTCGTCGGCGCGACATCCGACGGCATCCCCACCACCCTCGGCCGCGGCGGCAGCGACATCACCGCCGCGATCGTCGGCGCGGCGCTCGACGCCGACGAGGTCGAGATCTGGTCCGACGTCGACGGCATCTACTCTTCCGATCCGCGCGCGTCGCAC
>DASVNL010000723.1:0-4682 GCA_036383875.1 Thermoanaerobaculia bacterium | reverse complement strand
TCGCATCGAAGTGGTTCGAGAACCGATGGCCCGTCCGAAGCGCTCAACTGTGGCCGATCTCTCAGACGCTCATAGTGAGGTGCTCTACTCCCCCGGTCGTCTCAATCCTTATGGCGCGGTTGGTCCGGATGGCATCCTCCTCAATCCTGATGAAACGCTGCGGCGTCTCTCGGGCGGAGACACTCGGCATTATCGCGAGATGGATCGGCGTCACGGATGGCTGGCCGGTCTGGCTGATCAGCGGGTAGAGCGATCGAACTATGTGCCGGTGATTGTGCCGGGCGACGCTACAGATCCGCGCTCGGTGCAAATGGCGAAAGAGATGCGCCTCGACTTCGAGCGCATCCCGAGCTCGGCGATGTTGCTCGGCCGGCAGTTGCGTGACGCACGGCTCGTGTGTGGATGGGGCGTTCTCGAGAACGTGTGGGGCCGTAGCTTCGGAACTGGCAATATCACGATCATGCGGTACATCGACCGGCCCGCCGAGGCGGTACGGTTCGACGATGAGTGGCGCGCGTACGTGCGAACACCGGGCAGCCCGTTTAAAGGCGAGCTCGCTCCGCCATTAAAACTCTCCATCATGCGAGGCGGCACGCACAGCTCGCCTTACGGTTCGCCTGAATACAAAGAGGTCTCGTTCAATTGCTTTGTCATTGAGCAGCTCCTCTTGGGCGCGCTGGAAAACATCGGTAAGCACAACCTGCCGTTGCCAGTGGCCCGATTCCCCCGCGTCGGCCTGGACAAGAAGGATCGCGGGAATATCAAAGTGGCGCTGAAGACCATCTTTAAGCGCGTACTCAGCGTTCCAACGGACGATCAAGATTTCTCGCTCGAGTTCCCGACCATGCAGATGGCGGCGAATCTCGGCGAGGTCGAATTGAAACACATCGAGTGGCAGGTCACGATGGCCTACATTCGAATCAACCGCGTTCCGCAAACGCTGAACAAGACCGGCGGTTCTCGTGCTCTGGAAACGACGCGGCTCGACATCTCCTCAGACGCCGCAAGGCTGGACGCCGGAGAGAAGGACTCGAATCTGAACGAGAACTTCGCGACGCCGTATTGCGACATCAACTATCCCAACGAGCCGGCGGAGCTGCTGCCGCGATTCTCGACTCCGACGTACACGGTTGCGGAGATCGAGCAGTATCACCGCTTCGCCATGAACGCGGTGACTCAGGGCGTTCGCGTGTCGAAGCGAGCGTATTTCGAACGCACAGGACTCACCGAGGCGATGGACAGCAACGACGTTCTCGGGCGCCCGGATCTTCGCGCTGCGGTCGGACTCGGCGAAGCCGGTATCGATCCAGAGGCGAAGCCGAACACGAGCGGACAGGAGGGCGAATGACGACGATGACAAAACGTCCAGCGACACGAATCATCGCGCGAATCGAGTCGGAGACGTGGGCGATTCTGCCGAGTGCGCTCGACACGATTCGCGACATTGTTGCGCGCAACGACACCGAGGATCTCCGCGCAGCCTACGAGCACGCCGTATCCAAGCGGGACGGCGAGCCGCTGAAGAACAGCCATGCGACGGAAGTGCGCGACGGCGTTGCAATCATTCAGGTGATGGGGCCGATCATCCCTTACGCCGATGTCTTCTCGGAGATCAGCGGTGCGACATCGATCGACTCACTCGCGCAGGATTTTCACGTCGCCCTCACGAGCAACGAGGTCCGCGCGATCGTGTTTGTATTCGACTCACCCGGCGGAACAGTCAACGGACTGTTCGAGTTCGCCGACATGATCTACGAGGCCCGCGGCACAAAGCCGATTCTCGGCTACATCCGCAGTCTCTGCGCTTCAGCCGCGTACTCGATTGCGAGTGCGTGCGATCGCATCATCGCCGCGGACAGCGCAGAGATCGGAAGCAACGGCACGATCGTCTATCCACGCAAGCCGACAAAGGACGCTGAGGCGCCAATCGTTTCACGCCGCGCGACGAGGAAGGCGCTGGACATTCTGGCGCCCGAAGGTCGGGCCGATGTGCAAGCGCGGCTCGACGCGCTCGAGGATCTCCTGCTCGAGCGACTCGCGCGCAACCGCAACATTGAGGGCGAGGACCTCGACGCTCTGTCCGTCAAGTTTGGATCAGGCGGGCTGCTCATGGCCAAGGCCGCAATGGAAGCGGGGATGGTCGACGAGATCGGAAGTTTCGAAGAGTTGCTCGGCCGCTACTCAGTTCCGACGCAAGCACGATCCCCTTACACCCCGCGCTTCAACGCGGGATCAAACACCAACGTATTGACGGAGGCTAAGACGACAATGGCGACACAGGCAAAGACCATCGAACAGCAGCTCGCCGACGCGAACGCTCTCATCGCGACGCAGCAGGCGCAACTCGCCGAAAGCAAGAAGCATGCGATGAGCGCGATCGCAACCGGCATCACGGCCGAGGTGACGGCGTTCGTCGCGCCGTTCAAGATCCCCGGCGAGAAGGGCGACATGCGCTTTGCGCAGGCGGAGCTCGTCCCGTTCGAAGCGATGTACACCAAGGCCAAGCGTGCCGCGGCGGGACTCGAAGGCGACGACGCCGCGCTGACGACGTTCGGCGCGTTCATGGTGACGCAGCTCGAAGCGTTCGCCAAGGCGAAGGCGCCGGCGGCGCCGGCGGGTGCGTTGCCCGCCGTCGTGCCGAGCGAGGCTGGCACGCCGAAGCTGCCGACGAAAGCCGAGTTCGACAAGGCGCTCATGGGCGACCGCGCAGCCGCGAAGGTCGTGAACGAGTACGTGAGTGCGCGCGCGGCGACCGACACCAAGAAGACGTTCGAAGTCCACCTGTCCGAGGCTCGCGCCGAAGCGGCGCTCCTTACGCGTGCCGCTGCCTAAGCCGGCCACATCCGGACGCAACCAACAATCGAATTGAAATGACAGTCGCGCTTCCCCAATGCGGGCAGGCGCGCAGGGAGGAATCATGGGTCTCGAGCGCTTTGAAACAACCGATGTTGCGACGTACGACGCCAACGCTGCAATCCGCGCCGCGCGTGGCGTCGTGGCGATTGCCGGCGGTAAGGTGAAAGAAGTCGACGCCGCAGGCAGCGCGATCGACGGCGTGAACGTCGGCGGCGGAGTGACGGCGGCGGGTGACACTGTCGGCATTCTCGACACGAAGTTCCCGCTCGTCGAAACGGGCGAGGCGTACGACGATCGCGCCGCACTGACGACCGATGCTCAGGGGCGGTTCGTGACGGCGAAGGCCGGTGACTGGATCGATGCCGACGCGACCGAGTCTTCGCCGGCGAGCGGCAAGCGTCGCCAGGTGAAGCTGCGCTCGAAAGCGCAGGCTCGCGCCGGACACGTCATCACGTCGCGCGTCGCGACGACGACGCCGGTCACGTTCGACGCGCTCAACGATGAAGTCATTGTTGTGCGTCTCGCGGTGGCCGGTGCGGTGGCGGTGAATCTGCCGGCAGGCCGCAAAGACATGCACGCTCTCATCGTCGACGGCACCGGCGACGCGAACACCAACAACATCACCATCAACCGCAACGGCACGGATCTCATCGCCGGCGCGACCACCAAAGTGATCAACACCGCTCGCGGTCGCGCCGAGCTCCTGTTCGACGGCGTCGAGTGGGTCGTCATCGGCTAAGAAGCAATCAACTACGAACCAACCTGAATTTCGAAGCGCCGCGGTTTACGCCGCGGCGCTTTGCGTTTGGGGCGATTCGATCAAGAGGAAACGACAAATGAATGAGCGACAGAGTTCTACTCTCCTGGCCGATCCGATTCTCACGCAGGCGATCGGACCTGCACCGACCGATGAGACCAAGCGCATCGGAACGCAGATCGCCGTGCCGACGCGTGTCTTCACATCCAGTTTCAACATCCCGATCTTCGGCAACGCCGGTGCGCGCGTGCAGCCGCGCGGCAAGATGAAGCGCGCGCGCGGCGGCACCTTCAACAAGATCGAACAGATCGAGCGCTCGACGCGTCCCGGCACGATCGAAGAGAAGGGGCTCAAGGGGTCCCTTGACCGTCGCGATCGTGACGACGCTCTCGCGAGCGCTGGTGCGATGGGCGCCGAGGCGATCTTCGATCTTCGCAAGGAGACGGCCGACACCACTCGTTCTCAGGTTCTCAACGGCAAAGAGAAGGAGATCGCCGACACGCTGCAGGATCCGGCGAAGTACGCCGCGCAGCACAGCAACGAAGTCGCCAAGCTCTTCGCCGCGGGTTCCCGCAAGTTCCTGTCCGGCCTCCGGGACAAGATCCGCCAGAAGTCGAACGCACGCGCGAACGCGCTGTACGTGGCGAAGAACATCTACGACGAGATCGTCGACAGCACCGAGCTGAAGAATCAGTTCACGCCGACCACGAGCGACACGCCGAGCGAAGACTTCGTGAAGAAGTTCTTCCGCGTGGATCATCTGTTCATCGGCGAGGATCACTACCTCGACGGCGACGACGTCCCCGTCGAGCTGTGGCTCAACTCGGCGATTCTCTTCTACCACAACCCGGCTCAGGGCCTCCGTGCCGCCACGTTCGCGAAGTCGTTCTATCGCGTCTTCACGTCGACCGGGCTGCCGTACTACGTCTCCTCGAAGTTCGACGAGGCGGAGAACGAAGAGATGGTCTATGCCGAGGAGTACTCGCCGGACGGAGCCGAAATCGTCTACCCGAATGCTGCGTGGCTCCTGCACACCTAACCCACTAAGCCGACGCCAGCAATGAAGGAG
>DASVNL010000722.1:0-2579 GCA_036383875.1 Thermoanaerobaculia bacterium | reverse complement strand
GGATGGCGGCGATGTTCGCGGGTGCGTCGCGCGCGTTGCTCGCGTCGGTCGTCTTCGCATTCGAGACCACGCTGCAACCTCTCGGACTGCTGCCGCTCCTCGGCGGATGCACCGCGGGCTTCCTCGTCTCATCGCTGCTGATGCGCAACACGATCATGACCGAGAAGCTCGCGCGCCGCGGTGTACGTGTGCCCGTCGAATACGCGGCCGATCATCTCGACACGATCAACGTCGCCGATGCATGCACGACGGATGTCGTCACGATCGGCGCGGATCAGCCGATCGCATCGCTGCGTGCGATCGCGGCGACGCATCAAGGCTTTCCCGTCGTCGCGTCGGACGGAACGCTCATCGGCGTCGTCACGCGTCGCGACTTCCTCGATTCGTCACGTCCTGATTCGACGACCGCGCGCGAGCTCGTGACGCGTGCGCCCGCGGTGATCTTTCTCGACAACACGCTGCGCGAAGCGGCGGACCACATGGTGCGCGAAGACATCGGACGGTTGCCCGTCGTGCGTCGCGGCGATCCGACGCGCGTGGTCGGATTTCTCACGCGCAGCGATCTTCTGCGCGCGCGTCAACGGCGGCTCGCGCAGGCGTGACGTCGTTTACTTCTTCACGGTCTTCGCGAGGTACTCGCGGATGCGATCGAGCGTTTCGTCTGAGCTCCAGAAGTCGATGACATCGCCATCGAGCTCGTTCGCGTAGTGCTTCGCGCGATCGACCGCCGTCTCGCGAAGTTGTTTCTTCGCGAGCGCGAACGCGCGCGGCGGCAGCGACGCAAAGTGCCGCGCCATCTCTTCGGCGCGCGCGGGCAACGTTGCCGCGTCGACGACTTCGTCGACGATGCCGCGCTGCAGGGCTTCATCGGGCAGCACGGTTTTGCCGGTGTAGAGCAATGACTGCAGTTGTTGCGGCGGCAGTGCGAATCGCACGGCTTCGATGACGCTCGGCGGAAACGCGACGCCGACGAGCAACTCCGGGATGCCGATGCGGCCATTGCCTTGCGCCATCAGCCGATAGTCGCCCGCGAGTGCGAAGAGGCAGCCGCCGGCGATGGCGTGTCCGTTCACCGCGACGATGAGCGGCTTCGGGAACGCGAAGAGATCGAGGAGCATGCGGCTGAGCGCGGGGAGAAAGCGCTCGGCGTATTCGCGGCCCGCGCTGGTGAGCCGAAACAGATCGACGCCCGCGGAGAAAATCGAGCCGGTGCCGGTGAGGATCACGGCGCGGACGTTGTCGTCGGCCGCGTTCTCCGCGACTGCGAGCGCAATCGCGTCGACGAGCTCGATGTCGAGTGCGGAGGCTTTGCCGTAGTTGAGACGAAGCGTGGCAACGGAATCCGAAATGCTGCGATCGATCATGGCCGCGAAGGATAGCGCGATCGGTATGATGCGCGCCGTGCGACCGCTCGCGATTCTCGTGCTGTTGTTTCTCGTAGCCTGTGGTCCCGGCGCGGAGGTCACGCGCGGGCGCGACCTCTATCTCGCGTACGGTTGCGCGGCCTGTCACGGCGAAAACGCGGACGGCAACGGCCCCGCGGCCGGCCTTGCGCACATCCCGCCGCGCGATCTCACGAACCTGAAGGGCTATCGCGGCGCGAGCACGATCGAAGGGATTTCGTCGACGATTGCGTTTGGCGTCGCGGAAGGACGCACGGGCATGCCCGCGTATCCGGACATCCCGCAGCGCGAGCGCACGGCCATCGCGGAGTATCTACATTCGCTCGCGCAGGAAAGCGACGGCGCGCCGCGCGTGCGTGCGGCGTGGGTGCGTGCGCTGCTGCCGGCGCAGGACACGACGGCCGGATATCTGATGATCGAGAATCCGGGCGCGAAGCCCCTCGCGCTCGTGTCGGTGACGTCGCCGGACGTGCGCGTCATCGAGTTGCACGTGATGCAGACGAAAGACGGCATGATGACCATGCAGCACGTGCAGAAGATCGACGTCCCGCCGCGCGAGTTCATCCGCTTCGAGCCGGGCGGCGCGCATCTGATGCTGATCGGATTCAAACCGCGAAACGAGATCGATCTGCGACTCGTGTTCGACGACGGGAGTGTGGTGAACGCGAAAGCGCCGGTGCGTGATGTCGAGTAAGCGAATCGCAATCGTGCTGCTATTGCTGTTCGTCGCGGCGGCGTGCGCGAAGCCGAAGGTAGAGAAGATGCGCGAAGTCGGCGAGTTCACGCTCGTCGATCACGACGGCCGCGTGTTTCGCTCGTCGAGTCTGAAGGGCAAGCCGGCCCTGTTGTTCTTCGGCTACACGCATTGTCCCGATGCCTGTCCGACGACGATGTCGAAAGTCGCACGCGCGTATCGCCGCGCGGGTGTCGATGCGCGCGAGATCCCGACGCTGTTCGTCAGCGTCGATCCGCGCGACACGCCCGATGTGTTGAAACGCTACCTCTCGTACTTCGGCGCAGTCCCGGCGAAAGGTTTGACGGGATCGAAGGCGCAGATCGACGCGGTGGTGAAGCAGTTCGGCGCGAAGTACGAGATCCGCGACACAGGCTCCGCCGCGGGACCGCTCGTCGACCACACGATCCGCCTGTTCCTGCTCGATCGCGACGGCGACATCG
>DASVNL010000721.1:0-3134 GCA_036383875.1 Thermoanaerobaculia bacterium | reverse complement strand
CGATGTCGCCGTCGCGATCGAGCAGGAACAGGCGGATCGTGTGGTCGACGAGCGGTCCCGCGGCGGAGCCTGTGTCGCGGATCTCGTACTTCGCGCCGAACTGCTTCACCACCGCGTCGATCTGCGCCTTCGATCCCGTCAGCCCTCTGGCCGGGACTGCGCCGAAGTACGAGAGGTAGCGTTTCAACACATCGGGCGTGTCGCGCGGATCGACGCTGACGAACAGCGTCGGGATCTCGCGCGCATCGACGCCTGCACGGCGATACGCACGCGCGACTTTCGACATCGTCGTCGGGCACGCATCGGGACAATGCGTGTAGCCGAAGAACAACAGCGCCGGTTTTCCCTTCAGACTCGGGGAGCGAAACACGCGGCCGTCGTGATCGACGAGCGTGAACTCGGCGACCTCGCGCATCTTCTCCACCTTAGGCTTCGCGCACGCCGCTGCGACGAACAGCAATAGCAGCACGATTGCGATTCGCTTACTCGACATCACGTACCGGCGCTTTCACGTTCACCACACTCCCGTCGTCGAACACGAGTCGCAGGTCGATCTCGTTTCGCGGTTTGAATCCGATCAGCATCAGATGCGCGCCGCCCGGCTCGAAGCGGATGAACTCGCGCGGCGGGACGTCGATCTTCTGCACGTGCTGCATGGTCATCATGCCGTCCTTCGTCTGCATCACGTGCAGCTCGATGACGCGCACGTCCGGCGACGTCACCGACACGAGCGCGAGCGGCTTCGCGCCCGGATTCTCGATCATCAGATATCCGGCCGTCGTGTCCTGCGCCGGCAGCAGCGCACGCACCCACGCCGCACGCACGCGCGGCGCGCCGTCGCTTTCCTGCGCCAGCGAATGCAGATACTCCGCGATGGCCGTGCGTTCGCGCTGCGGGATGTCCGGATACGCCGGCATGCCGGTGCGTCCCTCCGCGACACCGAACGCGATCGTCGACGAAATCCCCTCGATCGTGCTCGCGCCGCGATAGCCCTTCAGATTCGTGAGGTCGCGCGGCGGGATGTGCGACAAGCCGGCGGCCGGGCCGTTGCCGTCCGCGTTTTCGCCGTGACAGGCCGCGCAACCGTACGCGAGATAGAGATCGCGCCCGCGCGTCACCTCCGCGCCGGGGCCACAGGCCACGAGAAACAACAGCACGAGAATCGCGAGCGGTCGCACGGCGCGCATCATACCGATCGCGCTATCCTTCGCGGCCATGATCGATCGCAGCATTTCGGATTCCGTTGCCACGCTTCGACTGAACTACGGCAAAGCCGCCGCCCTCGACCTCGAGCTCCTCGACGCCGTCGCCCTCGCGATCGCGGAGTGCGCGGCTGATGACGACATCCGCGCCGTGATCCTCACCGGCACCGGCTCGATCTTCTGCGCGGGCGTCGATCTGTTCCGCATCACCAACGGCGGCCGCGAATACGCCGAGCGCTTTCTCCCCGCCCTCGGCCGCATGCTTCTCGAGCTCTTCGCGTTCCCGAAGCCGCTCATCGCCGCGGTGAACGGACACGCCATCGCCGGCGGCTGCGTCCTGGCACTCGCGGGTGACTACCGGCTGATGGCACAGGGCAACGGACGCATCGGCGTCCCTGAGCTGCTCGTCGGCGTCGCGTTCCCGCCGAGCGTCATCGAGGCGATTCGATTCGCACTGCCGCCGCAACAACTGCAGGCGCTGCTCTACACCGGCAAAACCGTGCTGCCTGACGAAGCGCTGCAGCGCGGGTTCGTCGACGAAGTCGTCGACGCGGCGACACTCCCTGCGCGCGCCGAGGAGATGGCGCGGCACTTCGCGTCATTGCCGCCGCAGGGGTTCGCGCTCGCGAAGAAACAACTTCGCGAAACGGCGATCGATCGCGCCAAGCACTACGCGAACGAGCTCGATCGCGAAGTCATCGAGCTCTGGAGCGCGTCCGAGACGCTCGATCGCATCCGCGCGTACCTCGCGAAGACCGTGAAGAAATAGCGTCAGACCTGCGCGAGCCGCCGTTGGTGCGCGCGCAGGAGATCGCTGCGCGTGAGGAATCCGACCACGCGCGTCGGATCGCCGCGACGCACGACGGGCAACCGTCCGATGTCTTCGCGCACCATGTGATCCGCCGCTTCGCGCAGCGTGTTGTCGAGAAAGATCACCGCGGGCGCACGCGTCACGAGCTCGCGCGCAGTCGTCGAATCGGGACGCGACGAATCGAGGAAGTCGCGACGCGTGACGACGCCGATGAGCGTTCCGTCCGACGCGACGACGGGAAAGCCTTGATGCGTCGCCGCGATCGCACGCAGCGACGCGATCGGCTGATCCGCGCCGATCGTGACGACGTCTGTCGTGCATGCATCGGCGACGTTGATCGTGTCGAGATGATCGGCCGCGTATTCGACGGGCACACGTACACCGCGGCGCGCGAGCTTCTCGGTCATGATCGTGTTGCGCATCAGCAGCGAGGACACGAGGAAGCCCGCGGTGCATCCGCCGAGGAGCGGCAGCAGTCCGAGAGGTTGCAGCGTGGTCTCGAATGCGAAGACGACCGACGCGAGCAACGCGCGCGACGCACCCGCGAACATCGCCGCCATCCCGACGAGCGCGCAGATGCGCAGGTCGATGCCGAGCGCGGGGAACTCCGCGGCCGCGATGCCGCCAAGAATCACGCCCGCGCCGCCGCCGATCGTGAAGAGCGGCGCGAGTGTGCCGCCCGATGTGCCGCTGCCGAGGGAGATCGACCAGGAGACGAATTTGAGCGCGCACAGCGTCAGCGCGGCCATGCCGATCAAACGTCCGGAGACGAGATCCTCGATGTTCGTGTAGCCCACGCCCATCGTGCGCGGCGCGATGAGTCCCGTCAGTCCGACCGCGAGTCCGCCGATTGCGGGCCACCAGCTCCAGTGCATCGGCAAGTGCTCGAAGAGATCTTCGATCCAGTACACGGCGCGCGTGACGTACACGGACAGCAACCCGACGAGCGCGCCGAGGAGCACGTACATCGCGAGCGCGCCTTCGCCGGGCTGCGCGAGTCGCGGCATCGCGAACTCGGGCGTGAATCCGACGAAGCCGACGCGCACCGCGGTCGCGGTGACCGCGGCCAGCGCGACCGGCACGATCGAGCGCGGTCGCAACTCGAAGAGGAGCAACTCGAC
>DASVNL010000720.1:0-2336 GCA_036383875.1 Thermoanaerobaculia bacterium | reverse complement strand
GTTCCGCGGCATCGAGCGCATTCTTCTCGGACGCGATCCGCGGGAAGCGTGGCTTTTCACGCAACGCTTCTGCGGCGTCTGCACCACCGTCCACGCGCTCGCCTCGGTGCGCGCCGTCGAAGACGCGCTCGACCTCGAAATCCCGCTCAATGCGCAATACATTCGCAATCTCATCCTGATTGCGCACGCATTGCACGATCACGTCGTGCACTTCTATCAATTGTCCGCGCTCGACTGGGTCGACGTGACGCAGGTTCTCCGAGCGGATCCCACTAAAGCCTCGTCCATCGCAGAGAGTCTGTCCGACTGGCCCGATAACTCCGCGAAGCAGATGGCCGCCGTGAAACAGCGCGTTGCGGGCCTGGTCGGCAGTGGCCAGCTCGGGCCATTTGCGCACGGTTATTGGGGACATCCGGCGATGAAGCTCGCGCCGGAAATCAACCTCATTGCCGTCTCGCACTACCTGCAGGCGCTCGACTATCAGCGCTATTCGAACCAGGTCGTCGCGATGCTCGGCGGCAAGACGCCGCACATTCAGAACGTCGCCGTCGGCGGCGTCGCCAATGCGATCAATCTCGAGAGCGAGGCGGCGCTGAACGTCGACCGCCTGTTCCAGATGAAATCGCTCCTCGAGAAAATCATCTCGTTCGTGCAGAACGTTTATGTCCCCGACGTCTGCGCGATCGCCGGCTTCTATCCGGACTGGTTCTCTTACGGCGCAGGCGTGACCAATTACCTCTCCGTCCCCGATCTGCCACTGGACGGCAAGAACACGCAGTTCGAATTGCCCGGCGGATTCATTCCCAATGGCGATCTCTCGAAGCTCGTCCCGATTACGGGCCAGAAGGACGAGACGTGGCGTCGCGCGGTCACAGAAGACAGCGCGCACGCCTGGTACAAGAGCGGCGGCCCGCTGCATCCGTGGAAAGGCGAAACCGAGCCCGAGCCGACGGAGTGGGACGAAGACAAGAAATACTCCTGGGTCAAAGCCCCGCGCTACAACGGCCCGCCCGCGCAAGTCGGACCGTTGGCCAACGTCCTCGTCGGCTACGCACAGGGAAATCCGCTGATGAAGAAGTGGACCGACGCGGCGCTCGACAAGATCTCGACGATCGCCCGCGTCCGCGCGACTCCCGCAATGCTGCACTCCACCCTCGGCCGTCACGGCGCCCGCGCGATCCGCGCCGCCGTATTGTCCGAGCTGGCCATGAAGCAATGGCAGCTCCTCACGGACAACATCCTCAAAGGCGACACCACGATCTACAACAAGCCCCAATTTCCGAAAGGGACGATCGAGGGAGTCGGCTTCCACGAGGCGCCGCGCGGCACGCTGTCGCACTGGGTCGTCGTCGAGAACGGCGTCATCAAGAATTACCAGGCCGTCGTCCCGACGACGTGGAACGCCAGCCCGCGCGATACCAGCGGCACACTCGGGCCTTATGAGTCGTCGCTCTTACAGAACCCCGTCGCCGATATCGAGCATCCGCTCGAAGTCCTGCGCACGATTCACTCCTTCGATCCGTGCATGGCTTGCGCGGTCCACATGTTCGACCCCAGCGGCAATAACGTCGCACGCGTGAAGGTGCTGTGAAGACTGCAATCTACGGAATCGGCAATATCCTCATGGGCGACGACGGGATCGGTCCCGCCGTCGTCCGTTACCTCGAGAGTCATTACGACCTGGGCCCCGACGTCACCCTCGAAGACCTCGGCACGCCTTCCCTCGATCTGCCCGCCTACCTCGCCGGCTACGACACCGTCATCTTCATTGACGCCGTCGCCGCCGACGCACCGCCCGGCACGATTCGCACGTACACGCGCGAAGAAATCGTCGCGGCGCCCACCGGCATCCGCGTCAGTCCGCACGAGCCATCCATCAATGACGCTCTGATCGTGCTCGATTTCGCAGGCACCGCGCCGCGCGAAGTCGTCCTCGTCGGCGTCGTGCCGGAGACGCTCGACGGGGGAATGGCGTTGTCGGCGTGCGTGGCGAACGCCGTGCCGCGCGCCGCAGAAGTCGTAACGACATTCGGCCGCATTTGACTCGCTCGCGTTGAACGGAGGTTGACCGTGGACGTCGTCTGGCTCGCCCGCCTGCAATTCGCCCTCACGATCATGTTTCACTTTCTCTTCCCGCCCATCTCGCTGGGATTGTCGCTGCTCATCACGATGATCGAAACGGCGCGCTTGCGTACGGGCAAAGAGCTCTATGCGCGGATGTCCGATTTCTGGCTGAAGATTTTCGCCGTGACGTTCGCCGTCGGCGTCGCGTCGGGCATCGTCATGGAATTCGAATTCGGCACGAATTGGGCCGGATATTCGCGCTTCGTCGGCGA
>DASVNL010000719.1:0-4235 GCA_036383875.1 Thermoanaerobaculia bacterium | reverse complement strand
TCCGTTCGAAGAGCCAGTGCAGAGCGCGATCGCCGATGCGCTCGAAATCGAGTCGCCGATCGGGATTCAGATCGAGTACGCGCCGGTCGCTGCCGAAGTCGCAGCGCCGACCGCGCCGGAGCTCGATGAATCCGACGTGTTCGCGCCGGTTGCGGCTGCGTCGTCCGAGGCGCCGCAGGAACTGACCGACACCCTCACCATGGCCGATCTCTACGCGCGCCAGGGGCTCGTCGATGATGCAAAGACGATTTACGAGCATCTGCTCGCGCGCGATCCTGAGAACGCATACGTGCGCGAGAAGCTCGCCGCACTGACGCCGGCCGAGCCGGCGACGGACGGACGGGTGGAGCGGCTCGAGCGCTGGCTCGCGAAAGTGTCGAAGCGTGAGGTGGGTGGTGTTTAGACGGGTTTTGACGGGCGTTCGCGACCGGATCGAAGGCGCGCTCGCCGTGAGTCTCATCGGGCTGGACGGAATCGCCGTGGAAACGGTAGGCTCCGACGTGGCCGTGCCGCTGGAAATGCTCGGCGCGGAGTTCGGCAGCTTCGTGAAGTCGATTCGTCACACGAATACGGAGCTGAACACGGGCGAGGTTTTGCAGTTCTCGCTCGTCACGGAGAAATACATCACGTTTCTCTCCGAGGTAACACCCGAGTACTACATCCTCCTCGTCCTCACGCCGGACGGCAATTACGGCCGCGCGCGGTACGAGCTGTCCAGGGCGAAGTATTTGCTTCGTGACGAGTTGATCTGAGAGAGGTAGCGAGTTGAATTTCAAAGAGATTCTGGAACTGATCGACAAGGTCGCCGAGAGCGGAATCGGCAGCGTTGAAGTCGAACAGGCCGGCACCAAAGTGCGCATCGAAGGCAAGTCCACGGTGCAGCAGCAGGCGTACGCCGAGGCTCCGGCCGCGGCGCCGACGCCGATCACGATGACTGCTGCGCCGTCCGCCGAAGCGCCGAAGAGCGCCGCCAAACCGGCCGAAGAAGACACGACCGGTCTGCACATCATCACGTCGCCGATCGTCGGCACGTTCTATCGCTCGCCGAATCCCGAGGCGTCGATGTTTGTCAACGTCGGTGATCGCATCACCAAGGGCAAGGTTCTCTGCATCATCGAGGCGATGAAGCTGATGAACGAGATCGAGTCGGACGTCGACGGCGTCATCACGGCGATCTATCCGCAGAACGGCCAGCCGATCGAATACGGCGAGAAGCTGTTCGCCGTGAAGGTATAGTCCGCGCCCATGTTCTCGAAGATCCTGATCGCCAACCGGGGCGAGATCGCCCTGCGCGTCATCGCAGCCTGCAAGGAGATGGGCATCAAGACCGTCGCCGTGCATTCGGAGGCGGACCGCGATTCGCTCCACGTGCGCTACGCCGATGACGATGTCTGCATCGGCCCGGCCGCATCGAAGCAGAGCTATCTCAGCATCTCCAGCATCATCGCCGCCGCCGAGATCACCGGCGCCGACGCGATCCATCCCGGCTACGGATTCCTCTCCGAGAATGCACACTTCGCGGAGATCGTGTCCGAGTGCCAGTTGACGTTCATCGGACCCCCGCCCGAGGCGATTCGCCTGATGGGCGACAAGGCTCGTGCGCGTGAAACCGCGAAGAACGCCGGCGTTCCGATCATCCCCGGCAGCGAAGGCGCGATCCGCTCCGCCGAGGAAGCGGCGGAAGTCGCGAAGACGATCGGCTACCCCGTGATCCTGAAAGCAGCAGCCGGCGGCGGTGGCCGCGGGATGCGCATCTGCTGGCAGGAGAGCGAGTTACAGGTGCAGTTCGACACGGCGCGCAACGAGGCCGAGCGCGCATTCGGCGACGGCTCGGTGTATCTCGAGAAGTACCTCGAGCGCCCGCGCCACATCGAAATCCAGGTCTTCGCCGACACGCACGGCCGCGTCGTGCACCTCGGCGAACGCGAATGCTCGATTCAGCGCCGCCACCAGAAACTCATCGAAGAATCGCCGTCACCCGCGCTCACCGACGACATTCGCCGTCGCATGGGCGAAGCCGCGATTCGACTCTGCCAGTCCGTCAACTACGTCAACGCCGGCACGATCGAGTTCCTCTTCCAGGACGGCGAGTTCTATTTCATGGAGATGAACACGCGCATCCAGGTCGAGCATCCGGTGACCGAGGAAGTGACGGGCATCGATCTCGTGAAGGAACAGATTCGCGTCGCAGCAGGGGAGCCGTTGTCGGTTCCGCAGGGCGAGTTCCGTCTGCGCGGACATGCGATGGAGTTCCGCGTGAACGCCGAAGATCCCGTGACCTTCGCGCCGAATCCCGGAAAGATTCGCGAGCTCCATCTGCCCGGCGGTCCAGGCGTCCGTGTCGACACGCACGTGTACCGCGACTACGTCGTTCCTCCGCACTACGACTCGCTCCTCGCGAAGCTCATCGTGCGTGGCAAAGACCGCATGGAAACGATCTCCCGTGCTCGTCGCGCGCTCGAACAGTTCGTCGTCGAAGGGGTCAAAACGACCATCCCGCTGCACCGCGCGATCCTCAACAACGAACAGTTCATTCGCGGCGACATCTCGACGCGGTTCATGGATAAGTTCTCGCTTTAAGCCGGGAATCGCGCGCTAGCCCCTACAATTGGCCCTTCAGCAATGAAGATCTACCTCGTGGGGTTCATGGGTGCCGGCAAAACGACGATCGGACGCGAGCTTGCCGCTCGCATCGACGCGCCGTTTTTCGATCTCGATGAGCTCATCGAATCCGCCGAGAAACTGACGATCCGCGACATCTTCACGCAACACGGCGAGGCGTTCTTCCGCAAACGCGAACGCGATCTGCTTCGTTCGACGAAACACCTCGAAGCCGCGGTCATCGCGACGGGCGGCGGGACGTTCACGTTTGACGAGAACATCCAGTTCATTCAGTCCGAGGGTTTGTCGATTTTTCTGTCGGCGCCGTATGCGTTGCTGCGGTCGCGACTGAACACGAAAGACGACCGCCCGCTGTTCCGCGACGATCTCGCGACGCACGAGCTGTACGCGAATCGCATCCGCTACTACCGCATGTCCGACATCACCATCGAGATCCGCGAGGAAGAGACGCCGATCGAGATTGTGGAACGGCTTCTGCTCGAGCTCCCCAAGAACGTGCTCGAAGCAGCCAAGCGATCGGTGTGGAGGCGCGCGTGAGAGCGCTCGTCGTCAGCGATCTCCACGCGAACGCGGAAGCGCTGCGCTCCGTGATGAAGCGCGTGCAGCGCAAGAAGTACGACACGGTCCTCTGCCTCGGCGATTTCGTCGGCTACGGCGCGCAGCCGAATCAGGTGCTCGACACGATGCGCACGCTGCGCGGCAAGAAGGTCTACATCCGCGGCAATCACGATCGCGTGGCCTCGGGGCTCGACGACGCGTCAGGATTCAACCAGGCCGCGAAAGCCGCGGCGTTGTGGACGCGCGAGAAACTCAGCACGCCGAACCGCCGCTTCCTGCGCGACCTCACCGTCGGACCGCTGCTGCATCGCGGCGTCATGCTCTGTCACGGCTCGCCGTACGACGAAGACGAATACGTGTTCAACGTTCATCACGCCGCGCAGGTGATGGCGCTCTTCGACGCGCCGATCATCGTCTTCGGCCACACGCATCTCCCAGCGGTCTTCTCGCTCGATCGCGATCACAACGTGCGCGGCTTCGCGGTGCGTGAAGAGGCGACGGTGAAGCTCGAGCCGGGACATCGCTACCTGATCAATCCAGGTTCGGTCGGCCAGCCGCGCGATCGGAATCCGGCCGCGGCGTGCATCATCCTCGACACCGACAAGCGCACCGTGCAGTACTTTCGCGTCGAGTACGACCTCGCGAAAACGCAGGAGTCGATCCTCAAGGCCGGACTCCCGGAGATCCTCGCGAGCCGCCTGCAGTACGGAACGTGATGGTTGGCAGTTGTCGGTTGTCGGTTGTCGGGAGACCCCCGCACCACCACGATGCGCTTGCCCCGTTCCCCCAACAACCGACAACCGACAACCAACCAGCGTCACTCACCGTGGACGCCAGTCCTCGAATCAGGACATGACCACGCGGGTACCAGCATCTAAGTCGTTGATTTACAACACGGAATACTCATCCGTGGGTGGCATGTGCGCCGCAACCGGAGCGATCGGCTGCAGGAGAGTTCCATGAGAAAAGTCCTAACCTACCTCCTCTTTACCGTCCTTCTGGCGCTGCCGTCGCTCGCAGTCGAGCGGCATCAGTCGTACATCTCGTACGACGAC
>DASVNL010000718.1:0-6416 GCA_036383875.1 Thermoanaerobaculia bacterium | reverse complement strand
CCGCTTCGCGTCGTTCCCCGTGACGATCGAACTGCTCACGCGCTACTACTCGGGCAAAGAGCTGAAAGAAGTTTTGAAGAAGGTCGAGACCGGCGAGATCGACATCGTCATCGGCACGCATCGACTACTGTCGAAAGACGTCGCCTGGAAAGACCTCGGCATCGTGATCATCGACGAAGAGCAGCGTTTCGGCGTCGCGCAGAAAGAGCGCCTCAAGTCGATCAAGAAAACCGTCGACGTGCTCGCGATGTCCGCGACGCCGATCCCGCGCACGCTGCACATGTCGCTTGTCGGCATCCGCGACATCTCGGTGATCGAGACGCCGCCGAAGGATCGACTCGCGATTCAGACCGCGGTCGTGCCGTTCAACGACGACTTCATTCGCGAGGCGATCGAGTTCGAGACCGGACGCGGCGGCCAGGTGTTCTTCGTCCACAACCGCGTCGAGTCGATCTACGCGATGAAGGAGTACCTCGAGAACCTCGTGCCCGGACTGCGCGTCATCGTCGGTCACGGACAGATGGAAGAGCGCGAGCTCGAACGCGCGATGCTCGCATTCATCAACCGCGAGTTCGACGTGCTGCTTGCGACGACGATCATCGAGAACGGCATCGACATCCCCGCCTGCAATACGATCCTCATCAATCACGCGGAGCGTTTCGGCCTCTCGCAGCTCTACCAGCTTCGCGGTCGCGTCGGTCGCAGCGATCGTCTCGCGTTCTGCTATCTGCTCGTCCCGTCCGATCGCGTGCTGTCCGGCGACGCGCGCAAACGTCTCGCCGCGATTCAGGAGTTCTCCGACCTCGGCGCAGGCTTCCGCATCGCCGCACGCGATCTCGAGATCCGCGGCGCCGGCAACATCCTCGGCGGCGAACAATCCGGGCAGATCGCAGCGGTCGGCTTCGAGATGTACACGAAGCTCCTCGAAGAAAGCATTCGCGAGATGAAGGGCGAGAAGATCGAGGAAGAAGTCGAGACGTCGATGAACCTCGGCGTCGACATCTACATCCCGAAGACCTACATCACCGAAGAAAACCTGCGCATGACGTTCTACAAGAAGATCGCGTCCGCATCTTCGACGGAACGTCTCACCGACATTCGCAACGAAATGCGCGATCGCTTCGGCGCGCTCCCGCAGAACGTCGAGAGTCTGCTGCGCTTCGTCGAGGTGAAGTGGTTCGCGAAACAACTCGGCGTGTTGTCGGTCGTGCGTGAAGGCACGCGCGGCGTCATGAAGCTCACGCAACAGGCGAAGGTCGATCCGAACAAGCTGCTGCAGTTCCTCGGCGACAACCCGCAGGCGAAGTTCTCGCCGAACGGCGTGCTCTCCTTCCCGATGAGCGAGCGCGGTGCGGACGTGATCGAGGCGATCGAGCAAGTGCTGCAGAAGATCGCGGCGTAGCGATCACCGAATGTCCCTAGCGGCGAGGTGCCGGCGACTTTTAACGTCGGCGCATGAAAAAACATCTCGTCGTGATGGCAACACTGCTCTTTCTGATGGCCGTTCCCGCGTCTGCGCAGTATTGGGGAGTGCCCGGCTCAACGGGTGACGTAGACGAATCGGCAGCGAGCATTTATGAGAAGACCGGCGCGTCGTTGAAGTTCAAGTCGGCGTCGACCGGGACCATCGTCGCGCGCTATCCGATCTGGAGCCCGGTGTCCGCGAATCCGGGCTGGACCACGCTCGGCGTCGCATTCGGCGGACCTGGAGTCAGCGTGCGCGTCATCGAGCTGTCTCACTGTCTGCGGTTCGAGGACGAGATCGCGTCCCAGACCTTCACCGCGACGGATCAGAACAGTTGCGAGCCGCTCTCGATCTCCCATACGTGGGATTTCGCGAACTACTCGTACTACGTCGAGGTGACGCTCACACGCGGATCGACGTCGACGAATCCGCAGTTGCATCAATTGCATCTGCAGTGACGTCACGTCACGGAATGTCCCTACCACCAGATTTTCTTCCGCCCTAAATTCGGGTCATGAAAACACTCGTGCGACTCTCCTCTCTCGTCCTTCTCCTGTCCGCGCTCCCGCTCTTCGCGCAGAGCATGGACTGGAGCCGCGTCGGTTCCACCGGGATCATCGATGAAGACTCGCTGACCCTCTTCGGCTTCACTGCCTACGACCTCGAGTTCAAGACCGGGCAGACCGGCACGATCACCGCTCGGTATCCGGTGATGCACACAGGCAATCCGGTGCCGGGCTGGACGCTCTTCTACGCCGGCGGCTCGGGCCCCGGCGTGAACGTGAAGCTCATCGAGAACTCGGAGTGCATCCCGTCGACGCCGACCGTGATCTGCGAGACCGGAGCGAGTACGGCAGGCGGGAACTTCTGCACGCCCTGCAGCGACTTCGTGCACGAGCTCGATTTCGTCAACAACGCGTACTACTTCGAAGTGACGATGACGCGCGCGACAACCTCGACGAATCCGAAGCTGCACATGCTCGCGATCGAGTAGCAAAGAAGATCGGGACCGCGTCACGCGGTCCCGATCACTCGATTCAATTCGCCTGACGTTGTCCTTCGACGGAAACCCACGCCTTCGGACCGCACGACGTGTCGGCCGCGTCATTCAAAACGCCGCGAAGACGGTCGTACACCAGCGACAGTTGTCCCTGCAGCACGCGATCCTTCGCACCATCCGCGACGACGATGCGCGTGATGAGCGACTGTCCCAGGATCGCGGCCTCGGCGGACTTCGCGCCTTCGACCTGCAACTCCGCGAAGAAGCCTTCGCGCGTCAGCGTCCAGTTCTTCAGACCCGCGACCGGGCACGGTCCATTGAGCGCGTTCTGATATCGCTCCGGACCCGCAACCGTCGTATTCGCGGAACGCGACGCACGGCGGCGCGAGTCGCCTGCAAGCACAGCCGGTGCGAGCACGCCGTCGGTGAAGAAGAACCCGCCCGAATTTTGCGGACGTCCGAGCTGCTGCGACGCGATCACGAAGAATCCGGATCCACCGCCGCGACGGAACATCCCGCTGTGGATATACGCGTTCGGCAATGCGAACGGCGTCTGCGCGACGATCTGCAATTGATCGCCGGCCGCGGCCAGCACGAGCAGTTCCTCGCGCCCTTCCGAGACGAACGCGATCTCATCGCCGCCGCCTTGGTAGAAATCGCCGACCGTGAGACGTCCGCGATAGTCCGCGTCCATGAACTGTGCGAACTCCGGGAAATAGCCGCTGCCGTTTCCATACAGCCCGATCACGCTGTGCGAGCCGTCGGGCATGTTCGCGGTCATCACGACGTCCGCGTGTCCGTCGCCGTTGATGTCCGCGGGCGTAATCGTGAACGCCCGGCCTGCGGAGTAACGAACCTTCGGCGCCATCCAGCGCCCGTTCGCGTCGGCGAGATAGCTGTAAACGTACGGACGCCCGCGGATCGCGAGCAGAAGGTCGTTGCGGCCGTCTTCATTGAAATCCGCGAACGCCATCTCCGGATACGCGCCGCCCGCGACGTCGAGCGTCTGATCGAACGTGAACGCGCCGTCGCCGGTGCCGCGCAGAAACGACAGCGTCACGATGGTCTCGTCCAGCTCCGGCACGTACGCGCCTTTCATGACGATGAGATCGAGATTGTGGTCGCCGTCGTAGTCGACCGCGGTCGGCGCACCAGTGCCATCGCCGTACTGCGTCGGGAAGGGCGTGCCTTCGCGGAAACGTCCAGTGCCGTCGCCGAAGAGCAGCCGATCCGGACCTTCATCGTGCGCACCACCGATGCGTCGCGCGATGAGATCCGCGTAGCCGTCGCCGTTGTAGTCGCCGGGCGCTTTGTACGCATCGTTCGCACTGATCCCCGGCGCGGCGATCGGCGACGAGAAGCGTCCGTTGAGATTGAACTTCACTTCCGAGGTCTTCGGCAGCAGGACGTCGGTCAGGCCGTCGCCGTCCACGTCGGCGAAGACCAACTGGCCGTCGTAACACTGGATGCAGATCGGATCCACGGGATGCAACGACGTCGCTGCAAGAAGAGGAATGGTCAACGCACAAAGGAACGAAGCCAAAAGGGCGCGCTGGGACATCGAATCTTCTCCCTTCGCAGGAGAAGCCAAAAGGGCGCGCTGGGACATCGAATGTTCTCCCTTCGCAGGAAGTGTAGCGAGAGCACGTTGACGGCGCACGATGCACCATCGTGCGAGCACCGCGCAGAGAGGCGCGTGCTAAACTCCGCCGCGTCTCGTGCTCTCCCGCCGCGTCGCGATTCTGCTGATTGTCACCTTCTTCCTGCTGCCAGTCGCATGCAAGAAGAAACCGTCCATCCCGCCGGATGTGATCGCGCGCGTGAACGACCGGATGCTCGCGCTCGCGGACTTCAAACGATACCTCGAGCGCAACGCCGGCACCGACCTCTCGCAGCTCACTCCCGAAGTCGCCAGCGCGCTGCTCGACCAGTTCGTCGAAGAGATCATCGTCTCCGAGTACGCCGCGTCGCACGGCGTCGAGATTCCGTCCGAACAAATCGCCTCCGCTGTGCGTACCGAGGCGGGAGTCACGGTCGTCGAGAAACGCGATGAGATGCGGCGCGAGAAACTGATCGCCAACCTCACGATGGAAGTCGCGCCGGCGAGCGATGCCGAGATCCGCGCGTACTACCAGCAACATCAGAGCGAGTTCCGCAGCGCCGAGGAAGTTCGGGTGCGGCAGATCCTCGTCAATGACGAGAGCGTTGCGAACGACATCCGCAAGAAGCTGGTGGACGGCGCGCCATTCGAAGAGCTGTCGTCCGAATTCTCACGCGCGCCGAACGCCAAGCGCGGCGGCGAGATCGGATTCGTGAGTCGTGGCGAGTTGCCGAACCTCTTCGAGGAAGTGATTTTCAACCTCAGGCCGGGCCAGGTCAGCGACGTGATTCGCACCGACTCGAGCTTCCACATCTTCCGCGTCGACGAGCGCCGTCCCGCCGGGACGCTCAACGTCGAGGCCGCCGCGCCGCTCATCGTCGCACGGCTTCGCGAGGAGGCAGTTCGCAATCGTCTGCAGAAACTCACCACCGCCAGCAGGCGCGACATGTCCGTCGCGGTATTGACGAGACGGCTTCCTTTCGCCTATTCAGGCTCGTTGCCGAAGTCGGAAGACGAATAAATCGATCCGTAACTTGTTGTCTCGACGGCACGTCTACATCGGAGCACGCATGAAAAAGACCATTTTCGCTCTCGCGATCGCGCTGACCGCGTTCACTGCCTCGGCCGCTCAGCTTCTCGAAGGCATCGTCGTCCGCGTTGGCGATCGCATCGTCACCCGCACCCAGTACGAACGCCGCCTCGCCGACATCTACCGCGAGATCGAGCAGACGCAGCCCGCTGACAAGCAGGCCTCGATCAAAGCGGAATCGAAAGCGACGCTCGTTCAGGACATGATCAACGAGCTGCTCATCAAAGATCGCGCGGACCGCCTCGGCGTCACCGTCACCGATGCTGAGGTCGCGGAAGCGATCTCGCGGCTCAAGCAGCAGTACGGCATCACGACCGACGAGCAGTTCAACACGTCGCTCAAGCAGTCCGGCCTCACGCGCACCGAAATGGAACTGCGCCTCCGCGACACCATCGTCAGCAACAAGGTCTTCGGCCGCGAGCTCCGCAGCCGCGAAGATCTCAGCGATCCCGAGCTTCGCGAGCGTTACAACCGCGAGAAGGATCGCTACCGCCTCCCCGAACGCGCACGCTTGCGCGAGATCGTGATCCTGCGTCCCGAGGATCCGTCCAAGGTCGAGGAAGCACGCACGCGTGCGAACGAAGTCGCGGAAGCGGCGAAGAAGCCGACCGTGAACTTTGCGAACCTCGCGACGACCATGTCCGAGGCCAGCTCGAAAGAGTCGGGGGGCGACCTGGGCGAAGTCGCGAAGGGCGATCTCGTCGCGACGATCGACACCGCGGTCTTCAGCGCGGCGAACGGCGCCGTCGTCGGTCCGATCGAGACGAAGTCCGCGTGGCACATCGTGAAGGTCGAGCAGCGCCTGCCGTCCGAAGTCCCGTCCTTCGACACCGTCAAGGACCGCCTCCGTCGCGACGTCAGCGAAGAGACGTTCCAGCGCGACTATAAGGCGTACATCGACACGCTCCGCAAAGACGCGTTCATCCAGATCAACGAGCCGATGCTTCCGAAAAGCTAGACTCGCGCAAACGCGCGAGTCTCCTTCTCGTATCGCAACTGCCCAAGAATCGCGACCCTCGGACGAAGGTTTTTCTACCCTCGATAGAATCCCTCGGTTCCCTTGACAGCCTCCTTGTACGCTGCTCCGCATGAGCAGCCTCGAAGTCGCCCTCCACGCCATTCACTACCGCGCCCCGCGCACTGTGGCCGTCCTCACGGGTGCGGGTGTTTCTGCCGACAGCGGCATCCCGACGTTTCGCGGAGCCGGTGGCCTATGGCGCGAGTTCCGCCCCGAAGATCTCGCGACGCCTGAAGCCTTTCG
>DASVNL010000717.1:0-1538 GCA_036383875.1 Thermoanaerobaculia bacterium | reverse complement strand
GAAACCAAACCCTTCACCACCAGGACCATGCGTGCCACGGTGTTCCATGGCCCGGGCGACATTCGCGTGGAAGACGTACCGCGGCCGCAGGCAGGACCGGGCGAGGCGCTGATCCGCGTCACGACGACCACGATCTGCGGGACGGACTTGCACATCGTCAAGGGCGAGTATCCGGTGCGGCCGGGGCTTGTCATTGGACATGAGCCTGTCGGTGTGATCACGGAGCTCGGACTCGGCGTGACTGGATACAACGTCGGCGATCGCGTGCTCGTCGGGGCGATTACGCCGTGCGGACAATGCAACGCGTGTTTGTCCGGACATCAGTCGCAGTGCGGTCACGGCGGGGACTGTGAGGCACTTGGCGGCTGGCGGTTCGGAAACACCATCAATGGTGCGCAGGCCGAGTATCTCCTCGTGCCGAATGCGCAGGCCAACCTCGCACTCATTCCGGACGAGCTCACCGACGAACAGGTCGTGCTGCTGGCCGACATCGCGTCCACCGGCATCAGCGGTGCGGAATCCGGCGAAGTCACACTCGGCGACAAAGTCGCGGTCTTTGCGCAAGGTCCGATCGGCATCTGCGCATCCATCGGCGCGCGACTCCTCGGCGCCTCGATGGTCATCGGCGTCGACGGCGACGACGCGCGCATCGCGATGGCGAAGAAGATGGGCGTGGACGTCGTGCTCGACTATCGCAAAGTCGACGTCGTGGCCGAGATCCGGCGACTCACGCGCGGCGGTGTCGACGTCGCGATCGAAGCACTCGGCACGCAGCCCACCTTCGAAAACGCACTGCGCGTCCTCCGACCCGGCGGCACGCTCTCCAGCCTCGGCGTCTACTCCGGCAAGCTCGCGATTCCGTACGACGCGTTCGGCGCCGGCCTCGCCGACGTCCGCATCGTCACGACGCTCTGCCCCGGCGGCAAAGAACGCATGCGGCGTCTGCTCGACATGGTCCGCAGCGGCCGCCTCGATCTGCGCCCGCTCATCACTCATCGCTTCAAGCTCGCCGACATCGGCGAGGCGTACCGCGTCTTCGGCGAACGTCGTGACGGCGTCATGAAAGTGGCGGTGACTCCGTGAGAACGCAGCACGTTCCTTGGACTCGCTGGCGGGAGACACTCGATGATCTCAGCCGGACGTACGACGGCGCGATCGTCTCGCTGGAGATCGTCGGCGACGACGTCGGCGCGCAACCGGAAGTGATCGATCAGCCGCTGCGCGGACTCAGCTCCGATCGCAGCGGCGTGACGATCCGCATCGCGAACTCCACCGGCAATCTCGAGCATCTGATTCGTCATCCGCGCGATCTGCGGATCGTCGAGACGGATGAAGGTGCGGTGATGGCCGTCGAGATCGAAGAAAACGAGGGACTGCACACACTCGTGCACTTCCGCTCGCCGGCGATTCCCGAGCTCCTCGATCCGACGATGGAGTGACGATCGCGCCGATCGACAGCGTCACGCCCGCGCGCGGACCAGTTCGCGAACCGCGTGGGCGTGACGCTCGAGCGTATCGACGAACGTGTGCATGAACTG
>DASVNL010000716.1:0-6655 GCA_036383875.1 Thermoanaerobaculia bacterium | reverse complement strand
TGATCACGACTGAGCGCGCGTTGGACATGCTCGCGAGCGTGCTGGAATTCGAGTCTGGCGTGAAGGATCTCTGCAAGGGGTCGTTCTCGACGATGTTCTTCGGCATCTACACGACCGCGTTCTCCGGCGAGGCGGCGGCGTTCAAGACCTATCGAGGCACACTCGCGCTCTCGGATAGGAAGTCGCGTGGATGCGCGAAGTGCTTTCTCGATGCGGCGAAGCGATTCGACGGCGCCACGGGACCCGTCAACGTGATCAAAGGCCAGCTCTCGCCGAAATGCATCACGACGCTCACCGATCTCACGGACCCTGCGAACGCGGCGGAGCACAACGTCGTGTCGAGCATCGCCAACGCGTATCGCGACGATCTCGCGCGATGCAAACGCGGCTGCGACAACACGGCCGCGACGCATCGCGCGTACTGCGATTGTCTGACCGGGTACGTGGCGTGGGAGCCGACGGGACCGGGTGCGGGAACTAGCGGCTGTCCGAAGTAGCGCGTCCGAGCAACGCCGTCGGAATGCCGATGCAGAAGACGTGTGCGAAGAGTCCGTTGAGGACGACGGGCAACACGTTGAGGCGCGGCGCTCCGGCGGCGGACAGCGGCAACACGATGAAGTTCATCACCAGATAGACGCCGAGTCCGTACGCGGCGCCGAAGAGAATTGGATTCTCGCGCAGCGCGGACCAGCGCGTGCTCGCGACGTGATAGACCGCGACGACGGCCAGGGCGATCAGGAAGTGCAGCGCGAGTCCGAGGAGGGCGGTGGTGAGGCCGCCTTCGAATGCGCGTTTGCCGAGCAGTCCGGTGGCGACGCTCTGAAAAATCCGCACCGGCCGCGTCCCGTTGCGCAACCCGTAAAACAGCGTCACCTCGGTGATGTCGAGCGCTCCCACCACCAACGCCGCGGCCAGGATTCGGACCGTGCTTTTGATGTGCAAGAAGGTACCCGCGCGATCCGCGTGCGGCGGTGAAACTCCGGTTACCATCCGCGCGTGAATTCACTCACGGCCGATGAACGCTCTGCACTCGAACCGGCAACATTTTGGATTCGCGCGGGCGCGCGCCTCATCGACTACGCCGTGATCTTTTTCATCATGTTCGTGACGATGGCCGTGGCGGCGTTCGTCGGGACGGTATTCCAGGCGAGTCTGTTCCTGGAGGCGCTGGAGAGTGACACGCGTCTGATCAACTGGCTGTTCGGCGTCCTGACAGTCATCAGTTACCACACGATGTTCGAAGGCGTGGCCGGGAGCACGATCGGCAAGCAGCTCACGGGCTTGCAGGTGATCAGCAATGACTCCGACCGCGTGACGATGAAGCAGGCGTTCCTGCGCTCCGTCGGATTCGTCGGTGACGCATTTTTCTTCGGCGCGGTCGGTGCGGCGAAGATGCGCGACAACGCGCACCAGCAGCGGCACGGCGATGAGTGGGCGGACACGCGCGTCGTTCGTCGCGCGTCGTTGCCGGCGCGCTTCTACACGCACGGCTTCGACATGCTCGCCGCGGGGATGGCCGCGTTTTTCGTCACGCTGATGATGCTGCTCCTGCAACACACCGTCGAGTATTTGCTGCTGCTCAACAAGCAGAGTTGAGTGGCGGAAACTTCGGCATCCGGCTGATCGTCAACACCTTGATGAAGTGGTTACTCCTCCTGCTTCTCTTCAGTGTTGATCCCAATGCACCGTCGCGCAGGCTGGTGTTGATTCCGATCGGAGCGGTTTCGGACGACACGCTGTTGCACCTCAAATCCGAACTGGCGGTCCATCTGCGACGCGAAGTGTTCATCGGCGAAGGAGTGCCGCTTCCTGCCAGTGCGTACAGAGTCGAACGAAATCAGTATCTCGGCGAAGCGCTGCTCAAAGAACTCGAAACGCGCGATTCGCCGGATGCAACGCGTGTGATCGGGATCATCGATGGGGACGCATACGCACCAGGACTCAATTTCATCTTCGGCCAGGCACGGAAGCCGGGGCGGTTCGCAGTCGTCGCTCTGTCGCGACTACGACAAGGTCTTACGGATCGCCCGGATGACGTTCAACGATTCAGAGCAAGAGCCGCGAAAGTTGCCACGCACGAAATTGGGCATACCTTCGGACTGTCGCACTGTGAGGATCGCGAGTGCGTCATGCACTTTGCGAATTCAGTATTCGAGTTGGACGACTCGGGCTCGCGCTATTGCGAACGCGAAGGTCTGAGGTAGCGCGGAGACCCGCAGGCATATACTCCGCGTTGCACGATCGGGGTCGAGGCTTCCGGTCGATGGAAAGGAATCTCCGATGCCAGCGATTCGTCTTTCGGCTCTGACGGTCCTTCTCGCAATCGTGTGCGGTACTCCGTTACTCGCACAGTCCCTTCCGATCACCATCACGAAGTCGTTCAATCCATCGGCCGTGCCGGTTGGTGGTACGTCGACGACGACGATGACCGTGACGATCACGAATCCCAACGCGTTTCAGGTCACGGGGATCAACTTCAGCGACACATACCCGGCTGGTTTGGCTGCCGATTTAGTCGGCGCCTACACGTGCGGGACTCTTGGCAGCACCGCGTTGTTCACCGGCAACGGATGGGCGTTCACAAACGTCACGCTCGCGGCGGGAGCATCGTGCAGCGTCCCGATGTCGATGCACGCGACGATTCCCGGAGACATCGTCAACACGACATCGCAAGTCACTGGAACTGGCGTGCCCGCGGGCGGGCCAGCCTCCGCGACGCTCAACGCGTTCGTCGTAGTCGCTACGCCCACGTTGTCCGAGTGGATGCTTCTGATGCTCGCGGCCTCGATGTCCATCATTGCCGCAATTCGGATGAGGACTTGAAGCTGCGCGCCTAGCGCGCAGCTTGTCCGAAGCTGAAGAGTCGGCAGAACGGCGTGAGACTCGCTCCTTCGCGTTGCGGCGCAAAACGCCACTCGCGAAGAGTGATCAGTGTGCTGTAGGTCAGAGCTGCAGACGGCGAGCGAAGTACTTGCGGCCGGATGGGCCGCCCGTTTTCGTCGAGCTCCAATTCGACCATCACCAAACCGGTAAGCGGGATCTGCCGCGCACCTTTCGGATACTTCGGTTCCGCGCGGTGGATGATGGCCGGAGCCGGCGCGTTCGCCGGTCGCGTACACGTCTCTGGCGTCGCGGGCAGAACGTTCGACGACAGCACTTCGCCGGCCTTGCCGTAAGGCGACACATCGAACGTGCGAATGTCTGCGTGCACGTTCTGCGCGATCTGCCAGTACCAGATCGCATCGTCGGCATTGCCTGCACCTGCTTCTGCTACTGCGAGTTGCGCCAAGGCGATCGCGAAGAGACGATCATCGGCGCCCGGCTGGGTGATCGTGTCGGCCATTTCGCGAGTGAGCGTCGACAGCCGGACTCGCGCCTCCGCGAAGTTCGCGTCTCGAAGAAGCGTCGATGTTTGTTCGAGAGGTTGCTGCCAGCGATTCGTTGGCGCATCAGCGCCCGCAAGAAACGGCGCGAACAACAGAGCGACGGCAATTGCAACTGAGCTGCGCATCAGACCGCGGGCCTCACATAGATCTCGCGGCCGATTTCGTCTTCGACCGCGATCGACGTCTGGCCGCATGCGAGCACGACGCTCGGCTTTCGCTCGACGAGTCGCACCTGCGATCCCGGCACGATGCCGAAGGCCGCGAGTTTGTTGAGGCGCGAGACGGACTTCGGCGCGATGAACACGACGGAGCCGGTGCCGCCGAGAGGGAGATCGACGAGGCGCGTGATCAGCGGCTCGATCTTCTTCGAATACACGGCGCAGCAACTTCCCGGCGGAATCGGATGTCCGTGCGGGCATGCAGGCGGATGTCCGAGAAACGTGCAGACGCGATCGACGACACGCTCGGCGAGGATGTGCTCGAACTCGCACGCGCTCGTCTCCGCGTCGTGCGCGTCGACTTCGAGCACCTGCGTGAAGAGGATCTCCGCGAGGCGATGACGGCGCACGATTCCGCGCGCGCGTTCCGATCCTTCCTGCGTCAGTTCGAGCGCGCCGGCATTGCGTCGCACGAGCTTCGTCGCAATCAGTTCTTCGATTGCGTTCGGCGCTTCATGGCCGAGCTTCAGTTCGCCGGCGGATGCAACGGCGCGACGATCCTCCTGCGCGTACCAGAGACGCTCGAGGACTTCATCGGTTGGCGGATGTTGCATCGGATTTTCTCCTGGAGAAGAAGCGGCGGAAGAACGAAGAGAGCGAGCCGTCCTGCACGAACTCGTAGTTGCAGCGCGGACAGCGGACCATCGCGCAGCCCTTGCCGAGGGCGCAGCCGGAGTGGCAGGTCTCGCCTTCGAACTCGAGATTGCAGAGCGGGCATTCGTAGTTGTTCAAAACGTGACTCCGAGCGCGCGCAGCGTGAAGTTCATCAGCGCGCCGAATCCGAACGCGAAGAAGAGAATGAATCCGGCGATGGCCATGCCCGACTTCTTGCCGCGCTCTTTGAGAATCACGAGGAAGTTGGCGACGCAGGGGATGAACAGCGTGATCACCGTCAGCGCGACGACGGTCTGCACGCCGTCGAGCTTTCCGTCCTGCTGCATCATGAACAGCCCGGCCGCGCCGTAGTCGCGTCGCAGGAAGCCGATCACGAATGCGTTCGACGCTTCCGCGGGCAGGCCGAGCGCGCCGACGACGAGCGGCGCGAACGCGGTCTGAATCTTCGTCAGCCAGTTCAGCGCGTCGAGCAGATACAGCACCAGCGTGCCGACGATGAACAGCGGCACCGCTTCCTTCAGATACCACTCGGTGCGCGCCATGACTTTGATCGCGATGTTCGACAGCTTCGGCACGCGCACCGGCGGGATCTCGAGAATGAAATCGCCGGCCTGGCCAGGCACGACTTTCGATGCGAGCCAGCCGACGACGAAGATCGTGCCGACGATCACGCTGAGCCAGACGATCGTCGCCTGAATCGCAAGTGGCCCGAGCATGGCCATGATCACGCCGAGCTGCGCGGAGCAGGGGACGCCGAGGGCGAGCAGCAACGTGACGATGGTCGCTTCTTTTTTCGTCTCGAGGATGCGCGTCGTCAGCGTGGCCATCGTGTCGCAGCCGAGGCCGAGAACCATCGGAAGCACGGCCTTTCCATTGAGTCCCATCTTTTTGAAGATGCGATTCAGCATCACCGCGAGTCGCGGCAGATAGCCGGAGTCTTCGAGCACGCCGAAGAAAAGGAAGAACGTGATCACGACGGGCAGCACGATCGCGATCGCGTACGTGAGTCCCATCGTCACGACGCCGTACGGACCGGCGATGAGGTCGTGGAAAAACTTCGCCGCGACTTGCGCGCCCGCGGGCGTGCCGGTCATCACGTAGTCCGGCGTGAGCACGCCTTCCGCGATCACGTGGGTGTGAGGGAACGCGGCGACGAAGTCGAGTCCGCGAATGAGCCACACGTTGATGAAGCCGTTGAAGAAGTACGTTTCGACGATGTCGACCAGCGTGCCGGCGCCGAAGTTTCCGACGAAGAGCCAGGCGATGTAGAGCACGCCGAGGAGAAACGGGATGCCCCAGATCGGATGCATCGTCAGCACGCCGAGCTTGTCGCGCCAGCCGCCCTTCGCCGTCTCCTGATTCGCCGACGCCGCGCCGACGATGCGATCCACCGACGCGACGCGCGACGTCGAGATGACGACGCTCAACGGTTGCACGACCGCGCGTTGCACGTCGGCGCGCACGCGATCGAGCTCGGCGAGTGCTTGCTTCGGAAGATGCGGACAGAGCGTCTCGTCGCCCGCGAGCACAGAGACCGCGATGCCGCGCGAGTAGTTGCCGTACGGCGCGAGCACTTCCAGCACGCGCGCAATCCCCAGCTCGATCGCCTCGGGATACGCGACCTGCACTTTCGCGACGCCGGGTTTGATCGCCTCGCGCTTCAGGCGCTCGAGGTTCCAGCGGCGCAGCGCGGACGTCGCGACGACGGGCACGCCGAGGGCGGCGGAGATCGCGTCGGGATCGACTTCGCTGTCGCGGTCGCGCGCTTCGTCGCTCATGTTGAGACACAGCGTGAACGGCACGCCGTGCTCGGCGATCTGCAGCGAGAGGAGGATCGTGCGGCGCAGGTTGCTCATGTCGCCGACCTGCACGACATCCGCTCCGGGAGACGTGATGAGCATGTCGCGCGCGACGCGCTCGTCGTCGGACTGCGGGATCAGTCCGTTCGTGCCGGGCGTGTCGACGACGAGCCGCGGCGCACCTGCGATCGTTGCCTTCGCCGTCGTGATCTCGACGGTGGTGCCCGGATAGTTCGACACCGTGACGTAGCGATTCGTCAGACAGCCGAAGAGGAGAGACTTGCCGACGTTCGGGTTGCCGATGAGAAGGAGCTTCTCTTCGGCAGGGGTCGCATCAGGGTCGGGAGCATGGGCGCGCTGCAGGGCCAGTTGAGACATAGTCGCAACTGCATCATACATGCAGCGTCGCGCTACAGCGGCAAGCGCATGGTGAACGTCGACCCTTTTCCGACCTCGCTCACCGCACTGATCGTGCCGCCGTGTGCCTCGACGAGCCGCTTGGTGATGGCCAGTCCGAGTCCGACGCTGCGCTGCCGTCCGAGCTTCACGGTCGAGAGTCGGGTGAAGGGTTTGAACAACTCCGGCATCTCCGTGGCCGGAATGCCCGGGCCGTGATCCTCGACTTCGAACACGACGA
>DASVNL010000715.1:0-8455 GCA_036383875.1 Thermoanaerobaculia bacterium | reverse complement strand
TTCGAAGTGGATCTTCTCGTTGCGCCCCTCGAAGTCCTCGGTCAGATCGTTGAGAACCTCGCGCAACGCGACGGGACGTTTGTGAAGTTGCAGCTCGCCCGTCTCGATGCGATTCAGCTCGGAAAGATCGTTGACGAGACGCTCGATGCGGCGGATCTGCCGCTGCATGACGTGACGAAGCTGCACTTCCTGATCGCGCGTGAGTCCGCCCTGTTCGAGCGTCTCCGCAGCCGACTTCATCCCCGCGAGTGGCGTGCGCACTTCGTGTGAGAAGTCGTCGAGGAACTCCTTGCGGATGCGCTGCAGGCGCTCGAGCGGCGTGATGTCGATGAACAGCGCGACCGCCGCGATCTCCGCCGACGCCACCGGCACCGCGCGGACTTCGATCTGCCGCTCGTGTCCCGCCGGTCCGACATTCACGCGATCGGCGGCCGGCGTCCCGCGCAACGCACCATCGAGCGCCGCGACGACGGTCTGCTTGCGCAAGACTTCGAGCAAAGTCCGTCCGACGAGCTCTCCTTCGCAGCCGAACATCTCCGCGAATCGCGAGTTCGCAAACACGACGCGACCTTTCGGACTGATCGCGAGCAGGCCTTCGCCCAGCGACGAGACGATTTCCGCCATCGCGGCGCGATGCTCATCGTGCGAAGCGCGCTGTCGCACGATCTGCGCGCGCAACTCCTCGATCGCACGCGCGAGGTCATCGAGCTCCGCGTGATACGGCCGCACGGTCACGCTCTCGCCGCGTTCGACTGCCGCACGCGCGCGATCCGTCAGCTCATCGAGATCGCTCGCGCGACGCAGCGCCCACAACGAAACGCCGGTCCACGGAACGAGGAACGCGACGAACGCCGCGATCGACAACACGATCACGGCGGGGCGCGTCGCACCTGCGTGCTGCAAGGCCGCACCGAATCCCCACGAGACCGCGATCGCGATCACCAGGGAAACGAGCAGGAGGACGCGAAGGGGATGCATGGGTCAGCCGAGAAGGTTACTCCTCGAATCTGTACCCGTAGCCGATCACGGTCTGGATGCGATCTTTGCCGATCTTCTTGCGCAGGTTGCGAATGTGCGCATCGACGGTCCGCGTCTCCACATCGTCCGCGACCTGCCACACCTCGGAAAGAATCCGATCGCGCGAGACGACCGCGGGGCGATTGCGCACGAGCATCCACAGCAACTCGAGCTCTTTCTTCGCGAGCTTCACCTCTTCGCCGTCGACGTACACGCGCAGCGTGCGGCCGTCGATGCGGAGCTTGCCGTCGTCGTACACCGAGGCGTCGGTGTCCATGCCTTTCGAGCGGCGGAGAATTGCGGAGACACGCGCGAGCAGCTCGCGCACGCTGAACGGTTTGACGAGATAGTCATCCGCGCCGAGCTCGAGTCCCATGATCCGATCCGCCTCGGAGCTGCGCGCGGTGAGCATGAGGATCGGCAACTTCGACGTCGCCGGATGGCGGCGCAGCTCGCGGCAGATCGTGAAGCCGTCGAGGTCGGGCAGGTTGAGGTCGAGAATCAGAAAGTCGTAGCCGCCCTGCTGCACACCGAGGAGGCCTTCGTGACCGTTGGCGAATGACGAGACGAGGTATCCCTCGCGCTCCAGGTTGATGCGCACCGTGAGCGAGATGTCGGGATCGTCCTCGATGATGGCGAGGCGTTGCTGGCTACGACTCATTCGAGTGCTTGATCACTTTTCCTTCCGCGAGATACACGACCATCTCGCAGATGTTCGTCGCGCCGTCTGCCATGCGCTCGAAGTACTTGCCGATGAACGTGAGGCGAATGGCGCGAGAGATGTTGCGCGAGTCTTCGAGCATGTACGTGAGCAGCTCGCGGAACGACTGCTCGGTGAGCAGATCGACCTCGTCGTCGCGCGCGATGACTTCGCGAGCGAGCACGGCGTCGCGGCGCACGAACGAATCGAGCGACTGCCGGACCATGTCCTGCGCCATGCGCGCGAGTCGCGGGATGTCGATGAGCGGCTTCAGTGGTGGCTCGCGGTTCAGCTCCATCGCGCGCTCGCACACGTCGACGGCGAGATCGGCGATGCGCTCCAGCTCCGGCGTGATCTTCATCGCCGCCGCGACGAAGCGCAGATCGACCGCGGCCGGCTGCATCATCGCGATGAGCTCGATCGTGTGCTGATCGATCTCGAGCTCCATCTGATCGACGTCCGTGTCCGCGTCGATAACGCGTTGCGCGACTGCCGTATCGCGCTCGAGTAACGCGCGAATGGATTCGTTGATCTGATCCTCCACCATGGCACCCATGCGGAGGAGCAGTTCCTTGAGGTGTTCGATTTCTCTGTCGAAGTGACGCATATGAGTTGTCAGGTGTTAGCTCTTAGCTGTCAGGAGGACGGGTCTCTTGCTCTGGCATCGTGCTCCTAAGAGCTAACAGCCAGGAGCTAGAGGCCATCATCCAAACCTTCCCGTGATGTAGTCCTCGGTCAGTTTCTGACCGGGATTCATGAAGATCGTGCGCGTCTCGTCGTACTCCACGAGCTTGCCGAGCATGAAGAACGCCGTGCGGTCCGAAACGCGCGCGGCTTGCTGCATGTTGTGCGTCACGATCACGATCGTGTAGTTGTTTTTCAGCTCGTACACGAGCTCTTCGATCTTCTGCGTCGCGATCGGATCGAGTGCCGATGCCGGCTCGTCCATCAGCAGCACTTCGGGATCGACCGCGAGTGCGCGCGCGATGCAGAGTCGTTGCTGCTGGCCACCCGACAACGCAAGCGCGCTGCTGTGCAGGCGATCCTTCACTTCATCCCACAACGCCGCGCGTTGCAGCGAGCGCTCGACCGTTTCGTCGAGCACGCGGCGATCTTTCGTCCCGCCGATGCGCAGGCCGTACGCGATGTTCTCGTAGATCGACTTCGGGAACGGATTCGATTTCTGGAAGACCATCCCGATGCGGCGTCGCAGCGTCACGACGTCGACGTTCGGCGCGTACAGATCCTGCCCGCCCACGGCGATGCGCCCTTCGACTCGCGCGCCCGGGATGATGTCGTTCATCCGGTTGATCGATCGCAGGAACGTCGACTTGCCGCAGCCCGACGGGCCGATCAGCGCGGTGACCTGGTTCTCCGGGATGTCGAGCTCGATGCCGTGCAACACCTTCGACTCGCCGTAGAAGAAGTTGAAGTTGCGGACTTCGATCTTCGTCAGTGTCGCCGCGTGAGGCTCGCTGGTGCGCACCGAAGTCGTTACTGGTGTCACGAATTCCATTGTAGTCATCGGGCCCTCGAGCGCGTCCGCATGCGGATGATCACGCCGGCGAGATTGAGAAGGAACGTGAGCGCGAGCAGCACGAACACCGTTCCGTAGAGCAGCGGCTTCGTCGCCTCGACGTCGGGCGACTGCGTCGACAGGATCAGCACGTGATAGCCGAGGTGCATGAACTGATCGGTGACGCGGCCGGGGAGAAACGGCAGGTAGTACGCCGCGCCCGTGAACAGAATCGGCGCGACTTCACCCGCACCGCGCGAGATTCCGAGAATCGCGCCGGTGAGAATGCCGGAGAGCGATCCCGGCAACACGACGCGACGAATGGTCTCCCATCGCGTCGCGCCCAGCGCGAGAGACGCTTCGCGCAGATCGTGCGGCACGGTGCGCAACGCTTCTTCCGTCGCGACGATGACCGTCGGCAACGTGAGCAGCGCGAGCGTGCACGCGGCCCAGAGCAGCGAGCCCTGACCCCACAGCACTTCGCCCGCAGGCTGCGTCGCGCGATCGATCGCGCGTCCGATGAACTGGATGAAGAAGCCGAGGCCGAAGAGTCCGAAGACGATCGACGGAACGCCCGCGAGATTCGCGACGGCGCTGCGCGTGACCGTCGCGAGCAACGCCGACATCGCACGCGCGAAAAGCTTGCGGCGTCCGGGCATGCCCTTCGACACGCGGAAGCGCCGCCACGCGAGCGCGAGTCCTTCGGCGGGTGTGTATTCGTGCAGGTAAACCGCGGTCGCGACGCCGAGCGGCACCGCCGCGATCGACATCAAAATCACGAGCGCCGCGGTCCCGACGATCGCCGGCAGAATGCCGCCTTCAGTCAGTCCCGCACGCGGCGGCTTCGAGATGAACTCCCACGTGACTTGACCCGCGCCGTGAATCGCGATGTTGCCGATGATCACGACCAGGATCGCGATGATGATCACGACGCTGAGCGCGAGCAGCGAGATGAAGAGCTTGTCGACGATGCGGCGGTTCGTCTTGACCAGCGTCGCCGGCGCGGGCGCAGGCATCGTGGTCATCGACCCGCTCCCTGCATCCGGCGCTGCATGCCGTGGATGACCCACTGGCCGAGGCTGTTGCTGATGAAGGTGATGACGAAGAGCAGCGTGCCCATGAAGAACAGCGCCGAGTAATGCGCGCTGCCGACGACGACTTCGCCCATCTCCGCCGCGATCGTCGCGGAGAGCGTGCGCAGCGGATCGAAGAGCGAGAACGACGTGAGCGCAGCGTTGCCGCCGGCCATCAGGAGAATCATCGTCTCGCCGATCGCGCGTCCGAAGGCGAGCACGAACGACGCGAACACCGCCGGCGCGGCCGCGGGCAACACGACTTTCCACGCGGTCTGGAACTTCGACGCGCCGAGGGCATACGAGGCCTCGCGAAACGCACGCGGCACCGCGGCCAAACCGTCCTCGGAAATCGTGAAGACGATCGGCACGAGCGCGAAGCCCAGCGCGAGTCCCGCATTGATCGCGTTGAGTCGATACGTGAAGCCGAACGTGTCCTGCAGCCACGTCGCGAGGACGATCAGCGCGAAGAAGCCCATCACGACGGACGGCACGCCGGCGAGCAATTCGATCACCGGCTTGATCACTTCACGCAACTTCGGTGGCGCGAACTCGGATGAGAACAGCGCCGCGCCGACGCCGATCGGACAGGCGAACAGCATTCCGACGAGCGTCGCCTTCAGCGTGCCGATGATGATCGGCCACAGCGACACTTTCGGTTCCTCGGACGTCGGCTGCCAGACGTAGCGATCGCTCAGCGTCTCGGCGTCCTGCTTGCCCGCGAAGAACTTTCCGATGTTCGCTTCCTTCTTCACTTCCGCGTCCGTGAAGATCGGCAGCGTCTCTTTGAACGTGAAGATGAAGATCAGAAAGATGAAGACGATCGCGACCCAGCCGGCGACGGAAAAGACGCCGGTCATCGCACCGTCGACGAGCTTGCGGCGCCGGCTCATTTGGTCGCAGTGGTTGCCGTAGCCGTCGTCGTCGTCGTTTCGCCGACGTGCTCGTTCGTCGCGAGAGGGAAGTAGCCCACCGCCGTGACCAGCGCCTGCGCCTCGGGCGTGAGCGCCCAGTCGGCGAACTTCGTCACGCGTTCCGGCGCATTCGCGGCGTAGTAGAAGAAGAGCTTGCGGCTCAGCGGATACGTGCCGTCTGCGACGGTGGCCTCGCTCGGCGCGACCGGCGGTTTGTCCGCAGCGGCGATGCCGAGAGCGCGGACTTCCTTCGCGTACGCGATGCCGCCGTAGCCGATGCCGTTCTTGTCGCGGCCGATGGCGTTGATGATCGCGGCCGTGCCCTGCAGGGTCTGCACGGCTGGCGCGAAGTCGCCCTTTTCGAGAACGTGCTCGCGGAAGTAGTCGTACGTACCGCTCGACGACTCGCGGCCGTAGAGGATGATCTGCGAGTCCGCGCCGCCGATTTCCTTCCAGTTCTTGATCTTGCCCTGGAAGATGTCCTTGACCTGCGCGATGGTCAGCGACTGCACGGGGTTGCTGCTGTGGACGAAGACGCCGAGGGCGTCGAGGGCGACAGCGCGTTCGACGACGTCGGCGCCGCGGCTCTGTTTCGCCTTCGCCTTCTCGTCATCCTTCATCGAACGCGAGGACTGCGCGAGGTCGGCCGTGCCGTTGATGAGCGCCGCGATGCCGGTGCCGCTGCCGCCGCCATTGACCTGCACGACTTCACCGGCGTTCGTTTTCATGTACTCCTCGGCGAGACGCTGCCCGAGGATGACCATCGTGTCGGAGCCCTTGATCGTGAGCGGTTTGTTTGAGGCCCGCGACGGCTGATCGCCGGTCGCCGTGCTGCTGCTCTCGCGACCGCCACAGGCGGCCAGCGCGAGAGAAAGAATCACTGTAGAGACAATTCGAGCGGTGTGCTTCATGCGCCGCGACTGTAGGCGGCGCATGTGGACGTGTCGGGAAGCGGAGGTAAATTCCGTGTGAAGTGCCCTCCGGTGCGTTCCGCGGAGCGCGCGCAGGCTTATGCTCCCGCGGGGCTCCGAAAATGAAACTTGAACGCAAAGGTCCGGCTCAGGGTCAGGTCGAATATCAGTGGCGGGTGGATCGGGAAAACGGATTCGAAACCGCGAAGCTGATGTACGACAGCGATGGCCGCCTGATGGCCGTCGACTACGGCAGCCGCAAGACTCCCGCGCGCGACGTCGTCGCCGGTTCGCCGCATCCCTCCTCCCGTTCGCTGCAAAGCGAATGAACGCTCGCGCCTGACAGGGCATCGTTCGTCATCGAGGACGAACGATGCGAAAACTGATTGCCTGTCTGCTCTTCTCATTCGCCGCGCTGGGCGCGACGCCGCGCGAGCAACTGCTCGTCGACGCGAAGTGGCTCGCGAAGAACATCAACGATCCGAAGCTCGTGCTGCTGCAAGTCGGCGACAAGGCGTCGTTCGACGAGGCGCACATCGCGGGCGCGCGCGGCGTCACGCTGCAGGACCTCTTCGTCTCGGAGCACAGCGACAAGGGTCTGATCCTCGAGATGCCGCCCGCGGACGAATTCAGAAAACGTCTTGAATCGTTCGGCATCTCCGACGACTCGCGCGTGATCGTCTACTACGGCAAAGACTGGGTGTCGCCGACGACGCGCATTCTCTTCGGACTCGACTACGCGGGACTCGGCGCACGCGCGTCGATGCTCGACGGCGGACTCGCCGCGTGGGTGAAGAACGGCGGCGCGGTGACGAAGGAAGCGACGACGCCGAAGACGGGCAAGCTCTCGCCGCTGAAGTTGCGACCGCTCGTCGTCGACGGTGCGTTCGTCAAATCGCACGTGGGAACGAAAGGCTTCTCCGTCGTCGACGGACGCGCGGCCGTGTTCTACGACGGCGTCGAAGCAGGCCAGGATCACGGCGGCGTGAAGCAGCGCCTCGGCCACGTGCGCGGCGCGTACAGCATCCCGTTCACGACCATCACGGACGACGACCTCTACGTGAAATCCACCGACGAGCTGCGCGCGATGTTCGCGAAGGCCGGCGTGAAGCCGGGCGACACGGTCATCGGCTACTGCCACATCGGCATGCAGACCACCGCGATGCTCCTCGCCGCGCGCATCCTCGGCCACCCGGTGCTGCTCTACGACGGCTCGTATCAGGACTGGAATCGTCACGCCGACTACCCAGTCGAGAACCCGTCGGAGACGAAATGAAATCGTATGCGGACCCATACGTCGCAGGCACGGGACTCGGCCTCGTGCTCCTCGCGTCGTTCGTCTTCACGGGCCGCGGCCTCGGCGCATCCGGCGCGTTCGCGGACGTCATCGCGTTCTTCCCGCACGACAAAAGCTCGTTCTTCATGCGCTACGCCGATGGCGACCACTGGCTGCTGTTCGAAGTCGCGGGTGTGCTGATCGGTGGATTCATCTCCGCGTTGCTCGCGCGACGTTTGCGGTTCGACGTCGAGCGTGGTCCGCGCGTCGCGCGCAACTCGCGACTCGCGATCGCATTCGCGGGCGGCGCGATCATGGGCATCGGCGCGGTGCTCGCGCGTGGCTGTACGAGCGGACTCGCGCTGACCGGCGGCGCGACGCTCGCCGTCGGCAGTTGGGCGTTCATGCTCGCGGCGTTCGCAGCCGCGTATCTCGCCGCGCCGTTCGCGCGAAGGATCTGGCGATGATCGCGGCGTTCGCGATCGGCATCGCGTTCGGCTTCGCACTCGAACGCGCGGGACTCGGCGACGCGAAGAAGCTCGCGGGACAGTTCTACTTCACCGACTTCACGGTGCTGAAAGTGATGTTCAGCGCGATCGTCACCGCGATGCTCGGCGCGTTCTGGCTCTCCCGCTTCGGCGTCATCGAGCTCGCAAACCTGTACGTACCGGAGACGTTCCTCGCTCCGCAACTCGCCGGCGGCGCGATCTTCGGCGTCGGATTTCTGCTCGCGGGTTTGTGTCCGGGCACGTCGTGCGTCGCAGCGGCAAGTGGTCGCGGTGACGGTGCGATGGTCATGCTCGGCTTGTTCGCCGGCGTGTTCGTCGCGGGCTTCGGCTTCCGCACGATCGCGACGTTCTACGAAAGCACCGCGCGCGGCGCGTGGACGTTGCCGCAGTGGCTCGGGCTTTCGTACGGCGCGGTCGTCGCGATGGTCGTGGCGATGGCGCTGATTCTGTTCGGCGTCGCGGAGCGCGTGGAGCGTCGCGCATGATTCGCCGCGCGCTCGCGATCTTCGCCGCACTCGGCGGACTGCTCGCCGCGATCG